>JAFEEV010000275.1 GCA_018240935.1 Pseudomonadota bacterium | reverse complement strand
GTATATTCTCTTGCGTAGAACCGATACAAGAAAGATGCGGTGCAACCACATGGCCTTCAGGCTGGATTCACAGAACGGTCTCCAGCGTGCGTTCGCGTGTCGAACCGCCGGCGCCAAAGGTCACAGAAAAGAATTTAGGATTGAATTGCGCCAATTGTTGGCGTGTCAGCCGCAATTTTTCTACACCTTCGGGTGTTTGCGGCGGGAAAAGTTCGAAGCTGAAAGCAGGAGGAAATTTTTTTTGTGATTTCATCTTAGCGAGATTCAGAGAGGCAAAATGCGCACGATTGACATCGTGACCGCACAAACATAATCAGCGTTTTCTTCAGGGAAGAACCGGCCGAATGAAAAAACTCTTGCGCCGGTTCATCCGCTGAAACAGGACAGGGCTTAATACCGGTACATTTCCGGTTTGAACGGACCGTTTTTGTTCAATCCCAGATATTTTGCCTGCTCATCCGTCAATTCGGTGAGCTTCACGCCCAATTTGCCCACGTGCAAACGCGCTACTTTTTCATCCAAATGTTTCGGTAAAACATAAACATTCTTCTGATAATTCGCACCATTTTGCCATAACTCCATCTGCGCCAATACTTGATTGGTAAACGAACTGGACATAACAAACGAAGGGTGCCCGGTAGCACATCCCAGATTCACCAACCGGCCTTGCGCCAGCACGATGATGCGGCGTCCGGTCGGGAATATGACATGATCCACTTGCGGCTTGATGTTTTCCCATGTGTATTTTTGTATCGCTGCGATATCGATCTCGGAATCGAAGTGGCCGATATTGCAAACAATCGCCTGATCCTTCATGTTCAGCATGTGATCATGGGTGATGACACGCAGATTACCGGTTGCAGTAACGAAAATATCCGCCTGACTGCATGCATCATCCATCGTAACCACACGATAACCTTCCATCGCTGCCTGCAAGGCGCAAATGGGATCGATTTCCGTGATCCAAACGGTTGCACCCAGACCGCGCAACGATTGTGCGCATCCCTTGCCGACATCGCCGTAACCGCAAACCACAGCGATTTTTCCGGCGATCATGACATCGGTAGCGCGCTTGATGCCATCCACCAAGGATTCCCTGCAACCGTAAAGATTATCAAACTTCGATTTGGTGACGGAATCATTGACGTTGAAAGCGGGAAACGGCAATTCGCCACTTTTTTGCATTTCATACAAACGATGCACCCCGGTCGTAGTTTCTTCGGTTACACCGCGTATCCGGGCAAGATTTTTGGAATACCAGCCGGGTTCGGCTGCCAATTTCTTTTTGATGGAAGCAAATAATGCGGTTTCTTCCTCATTACTTGGATTAGCGATAATCGCAGGATTTTTCTCGGCCTTTGCGCCCAGAATCAACAATAATGTTGCATCCCCGCCATCGTCCAGAATCATGTTGGCGCCAGCGGATTGTCCGCCAGCCGTCCATTCAAAAATCCTATGCGCATACTCCCAGTAATCATCGAGAGATTCGCCTTTATAGGCGAAAACCGGGATGTTTCTGGCGGCAATCGCCGCAGCCGCATGATCCTGTGTGGAAAATATATTGCAGGAAGCCCAGCGAACTTCGGCGCCAAGAGCTACCAGCGTTTCAATCAGCACAGCCGTTTGAATCGTCATATGCAAAGAACCGGCAATGCGTGCGCCCGCCAATGGTTTTTGGCTGGCATATTCTTTACGTAATGCCATCAAACCCGGCATTTCCGTTTCCGCGATGGCGATTTCCTTACGTCCCCATTCCGCCAATGCAATATCGGCAACTTTGTAGTCGTTAAAATTGGGGCTGAGCACAGCGTTCATAAACTTCTCCTTGGTATGAACGAGCGCCGTTGTGACAATACCCGCCTATGCTGAGCCTCACGGAACCAACCGCTGCAGCGCTCCTCACCATAGGGGAAAATCGATTTAAGCCATCTGATGTCGGCAAAGATCGCTAAAAATTTAGAGACCGGCATCCGCACGCAATTGCGCGGCCTTATCGGTAGCTTCCCAGGTAAATTCCGGAAGTTCGCGTCCAAAATGCCCATAGGCCGCAGTTTTGGCATAAATAGGACGCAACAGGTTGAGGGCATGAATGATGCCGCGAGGGCGCAAATCAAAATGTTTTTCGATCAATTGCACAATCTTCTCATCGGCGATTTTACCGGTGCCGAATGTATTGACCATCAGAGAAACAGGACGCGCAACGCCAATGGCATAAGCAACTTGCACTTCGAATCTGCTGGCAATTCCAGCGGCTACGATATTTTTTGCCACATAACGTCCGGCATAAGTTGCCGACCGGTCCACCTTGGAGGGATCTTTACCCGAAAACGCGCCGCCACCATGATGCGCCGCGCCACCGTAGCTATCAACGATGATTTTTCGGCCAGTCAAACCGCAATCGCCCATCGGGCCGCCGACCACAAATCGCCCGGTCGGATTGACCAGATATTGAATGCGGCTACTGATCATCCCGGCAGGCAATACCGGTTTGATCACTTCCTCAATAACCGCCTCGGTCAATGCCGCATGCGAAATATCCGGATCATGTTGCGTGGAAATCACGACTGTCTCAATTTGCTGAGGCTTACCGTTCTGGTAGCGCACCGAAACTTGCGATTTGGCATCGGGACGCAACCAAGGCAGCTGACCTTTTTTTCTCAATTCCGCTTGCCGCTCGACCAAACGGTGCGCATAAAAAATCGGCATAGGCATCAGTTGCGGCGTTTCATCGCACGCGTAACCGAACATCAAACCTTGGTCACCAGCCCCTTGATCCATCTCTTCTTCCTTGGAACGATTGACACCTTGCGCAATATCCGGAGACTGTTTGTTGAATGCGGTCAAAACCGCGCATGTAGTCGAATCGAAACCGATATTCGAACTGGTATAACCGATGTTTTTAACGGTTTCGCGCGCGATGATATTGTAATCAACCGATGCATGAGTCGTTATTTCACCCGACAATACAATCAACCCGGTACTGCACAGCGTTTCGCAAGCAACCCGCGCATTAGCATCCTGGGTAAGAATTGCATCCAATACAGCATCAGATATTTGATCGGCAACTTTATCGGGATGCCCTTCAGAAACAGACTCGGAAGTAAAAAGATATTCACTCATAATTTAACCAATAAAAATAATAATAAGTTTTAAGTATACCGGATAGTGTCATTGAAAATAGGATCAGTCAATTTCGACACTGTACATTGTGGCTGAGGAATCACTTCAAGCATCACCGAAATAAGCGGTAAAAATCTTAGCTATTTCGCTATGCCGTCCGTGGCAATATGCTTTATATCTATTGCGCTGATAAATAGTCTTTCTTTAAATGAATCTTTCATTCAAGCGAGCTAATCCATCTATTGGAATGCTCTGAAAAACTACAGCTTGGCTATGATTGCCTTTTTGTGCTACTAAATTGCAAGAAATTCTAATCTAAATTGTTAAAAATATCGAATTAAGTGTAGTAAGGGAAGTAAAAAAGTGTTTTTTGGCATGGAAAAAGTGTTGTTCAAAATCATTTTATGAGAACATGCTATGGAAAGCACGGCTCTATCAAACAGTTTG
>JAFEEV010000274.1 GCA_018240935.1 Pseudomonadota bacterium | reverse complement strand
TTCCGCGCTAGATCAGCTTCCAATTCAAAGATTCATTCGCATAGAGCGGTATCAATGGCTCTCCGGCAAAATCAAACTGTTCCGGGATAATCCAATTCTCTTTCTGTAGTGTAATTGAGCTTGTATTGCGCGGTAATCGATAAAAATCCGCACCATGAAAACTCGCAAATGCTTCCAGCTTATCTAAAGCTCCCGCTTGTTCGAAAGCCGTTGCATATAACTCGATGGCGGCATGCGCGGTAAAAATGCCCGCGCAACCGCAGGCATTTTCCTTACTGGCTTGTCCATGCGGCGCGCTATCGGTACCCAGGAAAAATTTCGGATTGCCGCTGGTAGCCGCTGCCAGCAAAGCCTGCCGGTGCATTTCGCGCTTCAATACCGGCAGACAGTAATGATGCGGACGGATGCCGCCTTGAAAGATCGCATTACGATTCAATAACAGATGATGCGCCGTGATTGTGGCTGCGATATTGCGGGATGCTTCTGTCACAAACTGCACCGCATCGCGTGTGGTGACATGCTCAAAGACGATGCGCAAGCCCGGGAAACGCCGTGCTAGTGGCGCCAGTATGCGATCAATAAAAACTTTCTCGCGATCGAACACATCCACATCGGGATCCGTCACCTCGCCATGCACCAGCAACGGCAAATCATTCCGTTCCATCGCCGTCAGCGTGGCATAACATTTGGCGATATCCGTGACACCGGCATCGGAATTCGTCGTCGCTCCGGCCGGATATAATTTCACACCGTGTAGCACGCCGCTTTCCTTCGCACGGACTATTTCTGCGGGCGCTGTATTGTCCGTCAAGTACAGCGTCATCAACGGTTCAAAAGCGGATTGCAGCGCTGCGGGCAAAGCGTCCAGAATCCGCGCGCGGTATGCCAACGCCATGTCGACTGTAGTAACCGGTGGCCGCAAGTTGGGCATGATGATGGCGCGCGCAAATTGTTTAGCCGTGTGCGGCAGCACAGCGCGTAATGATTCGCCGTCACGCAAATGCAAATGCCAGTCGTCCGGGCGGGTAATGGTAATACTGATCAAGATGGTTTCCCGATAGTGATGGTGGCCGCTATTATAGCGCAGCCTCTGATGCTAGCCGGAGCTGTCCGCCGCCTTTAAATCCAGCGCTAATTGATAGAGCGTTTTCTTGTTTTCGCCGCTAATCTCCGCGGTCAGCTTAACCGCCTGCTTGAGCGGCAATTCAGCCAGCAAGCAGGTTAAAGTATGCCGTCCCTGCTCGCTGATTTCCGATTTATCCGGAACTTCCGCAGCGGAGAGCAATAACACAAACTCCCCTTTTTGCTGATTGGCATCCGCTTGCAGCCAATGCAATACCTGTAGCAGCGATCCGGTATGAATCGTCTCGAATAATTTGGTTAATTCCCGGGCGATGGTCAGTTCGCGATCCGGTCCGAAGACTGCCAACATATCCGTGACACATTCCAGAATGCGATGCGGCGCCTCATAAAAAATCAACGTGCACGGATACGATTGCAACGCTGCCAGCACACGCTTGCGCAATCCGCTTTTGGCCGGCAGGAAACCGTAAAATAAAAAATGGGGATTCATGATGCCGGCCGCAGACATCGCGCAGACCGCCGCATTCGCGCCGGGAACCGGAATCACCCGGTGACCCTGCGCACGCACCAGCCGGACCAGAATCGCACCGGGATCGGAAATGCCCGGCGTGCCCGCATCCGTCACTAAGGCAACGCTTTTTCCAGCATCCAGCAAGGCCAGTATTTTCTCCGACACCGCCGTTTCGTTGTGCTGATGCAGACTAACCCACTTCGCCGTTGTAATGGCATGCGCCGACAGTAAATGTTGGGAATTCTGCACATGTTCGGCGGCTATCAGATCAACTTTTCCCAGCACATCCAACGCCCTCAGGCTGATATCGCTTAAATTTCCTATTGGGGTGGCAACCACATATAATGCATTTTTTTCCAGCATCGTCTTCACTATGGCACGTTTCGTTACAATTCTCGCGGCGTTTCTGCTGGCACTATACGGCAACCCGCCGGCAATGGCCACCGGCGCGGAAGAATCCCCGCAGCCGGAAATTGTGTCCGGGCCAGTGATCGTTTCCCATATCGCGCTACTGCTTCCACTTGAATCCACCGCATTCGCCGAAGCCGCGAATGTTGTCAAGGAAGGATTTGAAACCGCCGCGCAACGCGGACAATCGCTGCCGCTGACGATCCGTCTCTATGCAACCGGCGACGATCCGCTCGATATCCTCATGAGTTACCACTATGCCGTGGCTTCCGGTGCGGTATTTGTCGTTGGGCCGCTGACGCGCGATGGCGTCGCAGCCATAGCATCCGGTCATTCGCTTGCGGTACCGACGTTGACATTGAACACCACTGACAACCCTCCATCCCTGCCGGCGAAATTGTATTTCTTCGGCATGCAAACCGATACCGAGGCCGGTCACATCGCGAAATTGGCGCTCGTAAGCGGTAGAAACCATGCCGTGATCATCGGAGACGACAGCGCGCTGTCGAAACGCTTGCAGAACGCCTTCAAACAGCGTTGGCAAGGCGAATACGGAAAAACCGCCGAATCGCTGCGCTACACGGAAAATCCGCTGGTATTGCAACAACTGCGCGACCTGACGGCCGGAACGGACCGGCTGGCATTTTTAGCCCTGGATGCAACCAAAGCCCGTGTCCTGCGTAACTATCTCGATCCGGAAGCGCCGGTGTACGGCACTTCGCAGATTTTTACCGGCAACGACAATCTCCTGCTCAACAGCGACCTGAACGGCATCCAGTTTCTCGATATGCCGTGGCTGCTGCAACCCGATCACCCTGCCGTCATGGCCTACCGCCACGCCGGCAAAACCAGGAATACCGAAATGGAACGTCTGTACGCACTGGGCATCGATGCTTTCCGCTTGATGACCGACCTGCTGCACCAGCGCCCCGCCAAGGATATCGCATTTGACGGTGTAACCGGCAATATCCGTTTCGCCCCGCCGAATCTCTTCACCCGCGAACCCATCGCGGCGCAATTTGACAACGGTAAAGCGCGGCTCATCGCAATACCTTCCGATATCCCGGAAACACCCCGGAATACGCCTGAAGATGAAGGGCAGTGACGCCGAACAGATCGCGCTAACGTTCCTGCAACGGCAAAACCTGGTGCTGATAACCCAAAATTACCGCTGCCGTTTTGGTGAAATCGATCTGATCATGCGCGACGGCGCAACCTTGGTTTTTGTCGAAGTCCGCATGCGTGGAAGCGAAACGTTCGGCGGCGCCGCAACCAGCATCACACCGGCAAAACAAACCAAACTGCTGCACACCGCGCGGCATTATCTGTCCCAACTCAAAAGCGAGCCGCCTTGCCGCTTCGATGCGCTACTGCTATCGGGCGCCGGCGGGCGGAAAATTGAATGGATTAAGGATGCGTTCGGGGAATGATTGCTTATTTTGCATTCGCTTCGATCATAAATAAATACTCCGCCCGCCATCCACCGCGATGATCTGTCCGGTGATGTACGGTGCATCGGCAATCAGAAATTGCACAGTCTTGGCGATGTCGCCGGGTTCGCCGCAGCGTTTGAGCAAGGTACTGGCGATAATTTGCTGGCGGGCGGCCTCGTCAGCCCATTCGCCGTCTTCCGGCCACAGGATCGGTCCGGGCGAAACACCGTTGACGCGCACTTCGGGCGCCATTTCCACCGCCAGTGATTTTGTTAATGCCAATAAACCGCCTTTAGCGGCGTTATAGATCACGTAATTTTTCAGTGGCCGTTCGGTATGAATATCGACGATATTAACCATGCAGCCACGTTGTTCCTTCAGATACGGCGCTGCCGCCTGGGCCAGAAACAAAGGCGCTTGAAGATTGCTGCCGACAAGATCGTGCCAATCCGCCAGCGTGCATTGCTGCAGCAGGGTTGGAAAGAAACTCGAGGCATTATTAATCAGCACATCCAGCCGTCCGAAGCGGTTGGCCGCCTTCTCAATCATCTCGGGTAATAATTCGGTATCGAGCAAGTCGGCTTGCACCAATGCCACCGAATCGGCGCGTTTTTGATTCAATTCATCGTGCAACGCTTTGGCTTCATCAAACGAAGAACGGTAATGCACGATTAGCCGCGCGCCTTGCGCATGCATCCGGCGGCAGATGGCCGCCCCTACCCGTTTTGCACCACCGGTAACCAAAATCACTTTTCCTTGCACGCACGTCTCCTTCAAAGAACTGCTACACTATGGCCCATTTTACAAACGAACTTTATAATTCACTCTAAATTTATTCTACATATTATTGATAATAAAAATGTTATTTCCCAATGAAATTGCTCTAACACATAGCCGGTCGGTACAAGCAATAATCCGGGAAAAAATTCTTGCAGCCAATCACTGGATTTCTTTCGAAGATTATATGAATCTTGCATTGTACGCACCAGGATTGGGCTATTACAGCAGCGGCGCAACTAAATTAGGCAGTGCGGGAGATTTCGTCACGGCGCCGGAAATTTCCCCGTTATTCGGCCGCACCCTGGCGCAACAACTGATGCAAATTTTGCGGCACCTGGCGCCGGCGGACATCCTGGAGTTCGGCGCCGGATCGGGTAAACTGGCGCGCGATATTTTGCTTGAACTGGAAAAATCCGATGCATTACCGGGAAAGTATTACATCCTCGAAGTCAGTCCCGATTTGCGCCAGCGGCAGCAAACGCTATTGGCTGACGAAGCGCCCCATCTTCTAGCGCGCGTCGAGTGGCTGGAACGGTTACCCGATCTATTCACCGGCGTTATGCTTGCCAACGAAGTGCTGGATGCGATGCCGGTGCATATCATCCGATGGCGTGATGATGCTGTGTTGGAACGCGGCGTAACCTGGCAAAACGATCGGTTTACATGGCAGGATCGCGCTATTGCCGATGCGGAACTGCACGCAGCCGCCAGCGAACTAACCGCAGCAATTAACCCGGACAATCAACCGGTCGACTATGTCAGTGAAATCAATCTCGCCGCGCTTCATTTCATGCGCAGTCTGGCCAGCACGTTGCAGCAAGGCGTCGTATTACTCATCGATTACGGTTTCGGCCGCAGCGAATATTATCACCCGCAACGCAACCAAGGCACGCTCATGTGCCACTACCGCCACCATGCGCATGACGATCCGTTTTATCTTCCCGGTTTGCAAGATATCACCAGTCATGTCGATTTCAGCGCACTCACGCAAGCAGCGGAAAATAACGGATTGCAGCTTCTGGGATACACCACGCAAGCCTATTTTCTGCTGAACTGCGGTATTACCGGCATACTGGCGCAAACTTCGGCGGAAGACATCCATCATTACTTGCCGCAATCGAACCAATTGCAAAAACTGGTTAGCCCGGCTGAAATGGGCGAATTGTTCAAGGCGATCGCTTTTGGGAAAAATTTTTCCGGGCCACTGCGCGGCTTCAACACCGGCGACATGAGCCGCTTATTGTAAAAACGATCATTTCAGTAAAGAAGACAGAAAAATTGCCGCTTAGCCCAGCGGGTAAATCCTCCTTCAGCTTATGCATTCATCGTTCTACTGCCGGCCGCTTCTCGTCATATAAAGCTCAAGCAGAAGCTAAGAATCAAGCGATCGCAGATCATGCCAACTAAAATTTTGAGACCGAATCAATGTTGATCATTAATAAACTGGAATTCAGCCAGAACTTCCGCAGCATTCTGCAACAAGCCGGGCAAATCCCTGCGCTGCCGGAGACTGCGCGTGCACTGTTGAAGTTACGCAACCATCCGGAAACCAATCTGGAGCAATTGACCAGCGTCATTGAACACGATCCCGCGCTGGCCGCTTTCATTATGAAATACGCGCGCATGTCCATCTTCGGCTACGGCAACCGGATCAACTCGGTGCAACTTGCCGTATCGTCGGTATTGGGTTTTAACACCGCGCTCAATCTAGCCTTGGGCGTTACTTCTTCCAGTTGCCTCAAACTGCCGAATCGCGGCGCATTAGGGCGCATCCGCATGTGGAATCAAGCATTGGAATGCGCCGCGCTCTGCCGCGAACTTTGCCACGTCATGACAGAAAAACATCTCGCGAATGGCGAACTGCTCTATCTCAGCGGTTTATTTCATAATTTTGGATATTTCCTATTCGCGCATCTCTATCCGAAAGAATTTTCCTATCTCAATGATTTAGTTACCCGCTACCCGGAGCAGGATGCGCGCGCGCTGCAATTGCAGGTTTTCGGCATTACGCACGACACCATCGGTATGTATCTGATTAAAGCATGGGATTTACCGGAAGAAATCGCCGTTGCCGTCGCCGAACAAAATTTTCCCGATTACTCCGGTAAGCATGCATCCTATGTCAAGCTGCTCGCGATCGCCAACCGCCTGTTGCAAGATCAAACACCGGCCGATGGCTGCCCATATATCGATACGCTCACACTGATGGATTGTCTGGGAATCGATGAACCGGCAGCCAAGGCGGCGCAAGAAAAAATCCGCGGTTGTCAGAATGAGTTTCAGGTACTGGCGCAGGATCTTGCGGCATAAAAGTAATCCTCTATCGCTTTGTCAAACGAGTATCGATCCCGAGTGACAACTTGAACCATACGCGCTATCTTGAGTTAGAATACGCGCCTATGCCTAATACTCATACTCCAGAACAAATCATCCGCGCGGAAATTCTGGCATTATCGGCTTATCATGTACCGCCCGCGGCGGGCATGATCAAGCTCGATGCCATGGAAAACCCCTACCCTTTACCGTCGGCATTGCGTGACGAAATTGCGCAATTGGCGCTGCATGCGCCGGTAAACCGCTATCCCGACGCCAGCGCGGCTTCCCTTAAAGAAACCTTACGGCAAACGCTGGGTATTAGCGATAACCTGGACATCCTGCTGGGTAACGGGTCGGACGAAATCATTCAGATCATAGCGATGGCCATCGCCAAACCCGGCGCAGTGCTGATGAGCGTTGAACCTGCCTTTGTCATGTTTCGCATGATTGCCACGTTTGCCAATATTCCTTATGTCGGTGTACCCTTAAAAAACGATTTCACCTTGGACCTCGACGCCATGCTGGCGGCGATTGCCAAACATCAACCGGCCGTGATCTTCCTGGCTTATCCGAATAATCCGACAGGCAATTTATTCAATCGGGCGGCAATTCTTAGCATCATACAAGCCACCCCGGGTATTATCGTCATCGACGAAGCCTATCAGGCTTTTGCGGAAGACAGCTTTATCGATCAGCTCGGTCACTATCCGAACTTATTACTGATGCGGACGCTATCCAAATCGGGCCTAGCCGGTTTGCGGCTGGGACTATTGATCGGCCGGCCCGAATGGCTGAAGCAATTGGAAAAGGTGCGTCTGCCTTATAACATTGGCATCATGACGCAATTGATCGCAGAAAAGGTATTGCACCATACCCCGGTATTATCGGAGCAAGCGCAAGCGATTAAATCAGAACGTGCAAAAATGAGCGCATTTCTTGGTACAATGCGCGGCATTACGGTATATCCTTCCAATGCCAATTTTATTTTGTTTCGTGTTAACGCAGCCAGTCAAATCTTTCAAGCACTCAAACAGCACAACATATTGATTAAGAATTTGGATGGCACCCATCCCTTATTGGAAAATTGCTTGCGAGAAACCGTGGGTACCCCCGATGAAAATTCACAATTTTGCGCGACATTACGTACCATCCTGAGTGAAACAGTTTAA
>JAFEEV010000273.1 GCA_018240935.1 Pseudomonadota bacterium | reverse complement strand
CTTTCGCTTGACGTTTGATTTTGATTAATAAAAACCAATATCTACTTCTTCTTGCGAGTACTAAAACATATTTAGATTCATAACTGAATCTATCTTCTCATTCAGTACTCACACCTATCGATTGTGTTTATTTTTTAAAGAGCGTTGCTACTTTTTTAATGTTGCGAAGCAGCGAGAAGCGGAATTATACAGACTCCAGATTACCGGTCAAGCGATTTCTGCAATTTTTTTTCATACTGTAATCTCATAAAAACAAGTTACCAGGAAAATTCTTTTAATTACAGTCACTCAAGTATCTTAATGCGAGAAATATTATTTTACGCCCTGCTTAAGACTTGCTTCAATAAAACTGTTTAAATCACCATCCAACACACTTTGTGTGTTTCCAATTTCAATATTTGTCCGCAAATCCTTGATGCGCGATTGATCCAATACATAAGAACGGATTTGATGACCCCAGCCAATATCTGTTTTTGTCTCTTCTATGGCCTGCTTCTCTTCATTGCGCTTCCGCAGCTCCGCTTCATATAAACGCGATTTCAGCATCACCAACGCATCGGCTTTATTGCGATGCTGCGAACGGCCGCTTTGACATTGCACCACTATTCCCGTCGGATTGTGGGTAATGCGAATAGCGGAATCGGTTTTATTGATATGCTGACCTCCCGCTCCCGATGCGCGAAAGGTATCGATTCGCAAATCGGCCGGATTAATTTCAATCTCAATCGTGTCGTCGACTTCCGGATATACAAACACACTCGCAAATGAAGTATGACGGCGATTACCCGAATCGAACGGCGATTTTCTGACTAAACGGTGCACGCCCGTTTCCGTGCGCAAATAGCCATAGGCGTATTCACCCGTTACTTTCAAAGTGGCACTTTTGATACCGGCGATATCTCCGGGCGACTCCTCCAAAACCTCGACAGTCAAACCTTGCCTTTCACAATAACGCAGATACATACGCTCAAGCATTGATGCCCAATCTTGCGCTTCCGTTCCACCTGAACCCGATTGAATATCGACGAAACAATTCTTCGGATCCATCGGATCGGAAAACATGCGGCGAAATTCCAGATTGGCAATTGCCTTTTCTACGTCATCGACATCACCGGCAATACTTTCAAGCGCCGCATCATCGGATTCATCCTTAGCAATTTGAAACAGCTCACGCGCATCATTAAGTTGTTGCTCCATCGATTCCAGCGTGACGATGGTATCTTCCAATTGCTTTTTCTCACGCCCGATCTCTTGTGTGCGCTGACTGTCATTCCAAATCGCCGGGTCTTCGAGTAGCCGTGTCAATTCATTCAGTCTGGTTTGTTTGGTATCGAAGTCAAAGAAACCTCCGTAATTCACTGGCGCGGCTGGCCAGATCCTGAAGATGATTGGCAATTGCGTTGATTTGTTCTGCTTCCATAAATTCCACCTTAACATTGAATTGCTTGATTATACCTTGTAGCGGATTTTAGTTCCGGGCGCCTTCCTTCAATCCCCTTTACACCGAGCACGCGCCGGTATCTATTAGCAACAATTCCAAACAATGCATCAGTAAAAAAATTATAATCGCCTATTTATTCAATCAGCATTTCTCGTTATATATTTGTTAACCCGTTTTCTCAACTCTGTCCCACCAGCTTAAACATGTCCAAGTTTTTTGCTCTAATTCCCGCAGCAGGCTCCGGCTCACGCATGGGTAATGAACTTCCCAAACAGTATCTGCCGTTATGCAAGAAACCCATGATTTATCATGCAATCAAAACATTATGCGATCATCCATCGATCGCTGGCGTAATCACCGTACTGGCGCCTGGCGATGCTGAATGGTCTCGATATGACTGGTCTGAATTTTCCGGGAAATTAATCGTACTGAACTGCGGCGGAGCAACCAGGGCGGACAGTGTGCTCAACGGTCTTACCGCCGCGCAGCAAGAAAACCTGATCAATGCTCAGGATTGGATTCTGGTGCATGATGCTGCCCGGCCATGCCTAACGTCAACACAGCTCAATCAATTGATTGATGAATTAGCCGGCGATGCTGTCGGCGGATTACTCGCCGTACCGGTTGCCGATACTCTAAAACGCAGCAACACTGAGAAACGCGTGAAAAACACCGAATCGCGGGACAATTTATGGCAAGCGCAGACACCGCAAATGTTTCGCTGCGATCTCCTCATCCGGGCGTTGCAAAATGCAACCAACCTTAATATAACCGATGACGCCAGCGCGGTTGAGGCATTAGGACTGCGTCCCAAGCTGGTGGCCAGCGATGCGTACAATTTTAAAGTAACCTACCCCCACGATCTGGCTTTGGCCGAATTGATATTACAAAAAAGGAATAATCCGTGAGTACCCTAAGAATAGGACAAGGTTTTGATGTTCATCAGCTGGTTGAAGGCCGTCAATTGATCATCGGCGGAGTGACGATCCCGCACGAAAAAGGCTTGCTCGGCCACTCCGATGCGGATGTGTTGCTGCATGCCATTTGCGATGCGCTGATAGGCGCTGCCGCATTGGGAGACATCGGGCAACATTTTTCCGACTCCGATCCGCGCTACAAAAATATCGATAGCCGCGTGTTATTGCGCAATGTTTACCATTTACTGGAAATCAATCATTACGAAATCGTCAATATCGATGCGACCATCATCGCGCAAGCGCCAAAAATGGCGCCGCACATTCCGGCGATGATCGCCAATATTGCGCAAGACCTGCAAACATTGGCGCGCAATATCAATATCAAGGCCAAAACCGCCGAGCATCTTGATGCGATCGGCCGCGAGGAAGGCATTGTGGCCGAAGTCATCTGCCTGATTGACCGCACGGAAAAAAATTGACGAACAAAGACACCGATCCGGGAAAAAAGCCGATCCGGGTATTCTTCGCCGTTTCTCCCACTCAATCGGTACAAAAACAACTCGCCCATCAGGCTAGATTACTGGAGCCACTTTGCGGCGGACGTAGAATTAAAATGCCACACCTTCACCTCACATTGGTATTTCTGGGCGATGTCTGTATTCAGCGCATCGAACCATTGCGGCAAATCATGAAAAAACTCTCGGCGAAGAAATTTGCGTTGGTTCTGGACCAAATCAGTTACTGGAAACACAATCAAATTGTTTATCTCCATGCGAAACAATTCCCGGTTGAATTGTTCGCCTTGGTCGATGCATTACAAACAACGCTAGCAGAAGCCGGATTCACATTCGATCGCCGTGTATACAAACCGCACATCACGTTGTTCCGCAAAGCAATCCATCCGGTCAATACGGATCTGGTCAAACCCATTCATTGGCCGGTCAATCAATGGTTTTTGTTGCAATCGAGGCCTACGCCGGCAGGTGTGGATTATGTTCCGCTCGGCCATTGGCGTTTAAAATAGATAGCAAGTGATAAAAGTTGTTTAGCTCAAATTTACTAAATCGCACGCTCAGTTAAATTTTCTTGCCGCAATTACCTTGAAAATCCTCGCTCTCGAAACCTCCACCGAATTTTGTTCCGTCGCATTGAATCTGGACGGCGAAGTATCGGGCAAGGAAATCCTTGCCGGGCGCAATCATTCTGGGATGATCCTGCCGATGGTGCAAGACATACTGGCGGAAAGCGGATTAGTATTGCAGCAAATCGATGGTATCGCTTTTGGCGCAGGCCCCGGATCTTTCACCGGCTTGCGCATCGCCTGCGGTGTAGCGCAAGGATTGGCCTTCGCCGCCGATTTACCGGTTGCAGCCATCAGCACACTGCAAGCGGTTGCGCAACAAATCGATCAGCATAAAGTCATCGTGGCGCTTGATGCCCGTATGAGTGAGATTTATCATGCCGCTTTCCGGAAATCAACGAACCAAATTTGGGAAATTATCAGCGCCCCCGTACTTTGTTCGCCGCAGCATGCGCCCCCTGTATCCGGAAATGAATGGCATGGATGCGGCAGCGGCTTTGATGTTTATTGCGATGTGTTGACGATGCAATACCGCGCCAATATCCGGCAGATTTGCGCCGGGCTTCATCCGCGCGCGCATGAAATAGCGCAACTCGCCGCGCCGGAGTTCCGCAACGGCGCTTATACCGATCCGGCGCTTGCCGCCCCCTTTTATATCCGCAATAAAGTTGCACTGAAAGAAAGCGAACGATGAATATGACTGCGCAACAAGCTATTGAAATCAGACCGATGCTACTGTCGGATGTGGATCGCATTATTCTAATTGAACGTGAAATTTTTCTTTTTCCATGGTCGCCGGGAAATTTTGCCGATTCGATCAAGTCCGGCTACGCATGCCACGTGTTGCAGCAAACCGATACGCTGACGGGTTACGGAATCATGATGATGAGCCCCGAAGAAGGTCATATTCTGACGCTCGGCATCGCCGCGAATTGGCAGAAACAAGGACTGGGGAAAAAATTGCTTCAATTCCTTATCCAATCCGCCCGGGAACAAAACGCCAAATCGGTTTTTCTGGATGTGCGCGAATCCAACCATGGCGCGGCGCAACTCTATCAACAAATGGGGTTTCAACATATCGCCACGCGCAAAGGCTATTATCCCGCCATGTGCGGACGCGAAGATGCGCTTGTCATGCGCCTGATGCTATGAATCCCCGGCGCAGGCAAATACTGAAGGAGTTGAACTTGCTGCCGGTGTGGCGTTTAAAATCTGACGCTGCGCAGCAAAATACACCACCTCCACTACCAGCGCCGCCGGAAGTAGCAACCGGAAACTCATTGCTTTCATCCGCGCCGGAAAAAGACGCAGTGCAGCCGGTTTCACAAATGAACTGGGATCAGTTGAAAGCAGCGGTATCGCAATGTGTTGCCTGCCCGTTAAGCCAGACGCGCACACAAACGGTGTTCGGTGTAGGTGATCAGAATGCCGATTGGCTTTTTGTCGGTGAAGGTCCCGGCGCACGCGAAGATGAAATCGGTGAACCATTTGTCGGACAGGCCGGAAAACTATTGGATCAAATGCTCGCCGCTATTCAACTCAAACGTGGCGAAGGCGTGTACATTGCCAATATCGTCAAATGCCGCCCGCCCAATAACAGAAACCCGGCGTTGAGTGAAGCCCGGCAGTGCGAACCTTATTTAACCCGGCAGATTGCGTTGATCAAACCTAAACTCATCGTGGCGTTAGGCAAAGTAGCCGCGCAAAATCTGCTCAACTGCGACGACAGCATTTCCAGCCTGCGCGGAAAAGTGCACCGTTATTCCGGTATACCGTTGATCGTGACTTACCATCCGGCTTACTTGCTGCGTTCTCTGCCGGACAAAGCAAAAGCCTGGAAAGACTTATGCTTTGCCCGGTCGGTCATGCAATCCTGCGCTCAATGATCAGTGAATTTTCTTCGCACCGATGAGATGCAGCGAATCTTCCTTGCTTTGATTGAGCAAATGCCACTTGCGAATCAACGCCATCGTAAGGGAAACAAATAATCCAAAAGCGGCGATCACGATGTAAATATGCACTTCAAACCAGATCAACAAGGCGTAGAGTAACAGCATCGTCAGAATACTCAGATTCTCATTGAAATTCTGCACCGCGATGGAGTGCCCGGCACCCATCAGTATATGGCCGCGATGCTGCAACAAGGCATTCATCGGCACGACAAAAAAACCCGCCAAACCGCCGATCAGCATCAGCAATGTAATTGCAATCCATAAATCCTTCACCAGAATCATCGCCATCACAACGATGCCCATCGCAATACCCAGCGGAATCACCTTGACCGACTGCCGCAATGAAATCCACCGCGCCGCCATAACCGCACCCACGGCAATACCCACGGCAACCACGCCCTGCAATTGCGCAGCCTGATTGAGCGGGTAATTCAGCGCCACTTCCGCCCATTTCAACACGATAAACTGCAATGTCGCACCCGCTCCCCAGAATAACGTCGTGACGGCCAGCGAAATTTGCCCCAGCTTGTCGGTCCAGAGCAATTTCACACAATGACTGAATTCATGAATGAGATAGAAAGGATTTTTCTTCGGAATACGGTGATCGACGCCCGTATTCGGTATGTACAGATTGAACAATGCCGCAATGGCATAAATGACGGCAATGATCAGGATGCCGCTTTCCAGCGCGCTATCGATTCCGGTATCCACCCACGGAAAGTCAAATCCCAACAGCACGCCCGCAACAGCGGGGGTGATCAGCACTCCACCCATTACCGTACCCAACACGATCGATGCCACTGTTAACCCTTCGATCCAGCCATTGGCGATCACCAATTTTTCCGGTGGCAACAATTCGGTCAAGATGCCATATTTGGCTGGTGAATACGCCGCCGCACCCAATCCCACGACTGCATAGGCGCTCAACGCGAAATATTGGTGCATGGCGATGAACAGTAACCCGCAACCGGTAATTTTGATGGTATTGCTGATAAACATGACACGCCCTTTCGGCATCGAATCGGCAAATGCGCCGACGAAAGGAGCTAAAATGACGTAAAACAACACAAAAACGAATTTCAACATGGGTGTCAAATAAGCTGGCGCATGCAAATCAATCAATAGTGCAATCGCCACAACCAACAACGCGTTATCCGCCAAAGAAGAGAAAAACTGCGCCGCCATAATCGTATAAAAACCGCGTTCCAAGCTATTTCCTTATCTAATTATTTTTCTTAGTAGATTCAGTCGGAGAATCATCCCTGCCATCAATCGCCTGTTCACCAAAACCGGCAACCGCCGAACTCGTCCGTCAGCCCATCCAATACGCAAGATTAGCACATCATACCGCTTCGCAGATGAAG
>JAFEEV010000272.1 GCA_018240935.1 Pseudomonadota bacterium | reverse complement strand
GGATTCTTAATCCCAAAAATATTTTTACTCATAGTGTCATCCTTATACTTGGGTATGTTTATTCAAGTAATTACTTGACGATAAATTGACCGGTCATACCCATCAATTTGTTGGAGAAGTTGTTATCAACGTATTGCGTGCTGCTTTTAGCTTTGACGGTGAATACATGCTTCTCGAGCGGGCCGATTGCAGCTTGATCGATCAGGTTGCGCGTTCCCGGATCGAACCATTTATAGCCGTTCAATGAAAAATTGTGGATGTCGGTACCCAATGCAATCAGATGAAATCTGACATCGCTGTTTTTGGCAGCGGATAATGTTGGGTTAACGCCGTGCTTCGATTGCTTCTTGCTTGCGCCATCGATTTCCATGCCCCAGAAAGCATCGTCTCCGAGATAGAGCACATATTCCTTGGCGTATCCGGCGGAACCGGCGGGATTGACGATGATGGCGCCGAACAGACCTTTGGTTTCGGCGCCGTTATGGGTTTCAAAATTGTGATCGTGATAGGCCCAGGTGCCTGCGGTTCCGGGCGCTACATTCCATTTGTATTCATAGAAGGAGTGCGAAGCTTCCAGACCGTCGCCTGCGCCTTCGTCGTCGTGATTGTTGATCACTTTGAGCGTGCCGTCGCTGAAAATGTCATAGTGGACGCCATGCACATGCACGCTGACTTGTGTGCTGGGTGTTCTATGTGAGCCTGTATAGGCGCCTGGTATTGGTTCAAGCTTTATATGAACAACATCGCCTTCGGTTAATACAATCGTAGGACCGGGAATGGTCGCATCAGGACTGTAGCGGCTTGTGATGTCCGCGCCATCAACTATGTGGCTTACCATTCTGTATGCCATCAGCTTATTGCCGAACCCGTCGTCGCGCGTTACATCCGCGGCCAATTGTATGATGTGATTGGCTGCGGAACTCTCCGCCACAGGTAAAAACGACATTGCGGATACAAGACAGATTGCAGCGAGCGATTGTTTTAACAAAGCGCTATTGGGCAGCACCGGGAAATTCTCAGGGAATTCCTTGACATGCCACAGTTGATTGGATTGAAACATCATTATAAACACCCTCCTTTGTGTGAAAAAGTGCATCACAAATGGAAAAGCCGTAAGAAAAAACCGGCGATTGAATACCGGTAACTTACGATTTTTTTTGTGCTGCACGATTTGGCCAATAGATCGCGGAAGTTGATGATCGCTTTCTATTTATTATTAACGCAGGCGGGAGTCTATCAAATCTATTTTCGGCAAAATAGATGTCAATTGCCTTTAAAAAGCAGTTATATTGCCGCTATTTGTCCCTATCATTCTGGAAAAATGTCCCGAGCAGATAGGATTCCTTGAAGTAGTTATACATAGGCGCTTTCAGGCACAGCTCGATCTGCTTCTTTACGCCGATTTTCCTATAAATAACCGAGAGTTGGTTACGCACGGTTTTTTCCGTGACCAATAATTGCGCGCTAATTTCTTTTGCCGACAAGCCTTTGCAGGCCAAATAGGCGACATGACGCTCGCTATCGCTTAATTTGGGCTGCTGCTGTGACGCATGTCCATCCGCTGGCATTTCGGCTGATGAATTCGGATTAAACTGCGCCTGCCACAACAGCTTGGTCACATTGCGATCAAACCAGATTTGCCCGGCATGAACGGCAAGTATGGCCTTCAACAGCAAATCGGAAGAATGATATTTGCTGATAATGCCCATCGCCCCGGAACGAAAGGCTTGCAGGTGTGTTTGCTCACTGTTTTGATGAGAAAAAGCCAGCACCTTGCTTTGCGGACAGGAGTGCAGCAATTTGGCGATATGTTCGGCATAGTGCCCGCCGCTCAACTGCAAATCCATCAGAACGATATCCGGCTTGTGGTGCACCGCCAATTTAAATAAATCTTCAATTGAGTTGGCCTCCGCCACAAGGCGGATTTCTGAATGATTCTCGAATAGCGAACGCAAGCCCATGCGTACAAGCTCGAAACTTTCGGCCACCAGGAGGCGTATTTTTGCGTGAGATTCCACAGCCATATTATTAGTATTTTAATGAAGTTGTCCAAAACCCTCATGAGGAAGGGTTGAATTATTCACGGGGCCCGATCGGAAGCAGCTATAACACGCATTCAATGCGAGATTTAATTATGTATAAATAGATTATCGAGATTAGTTACTCTATCTATTTAATTTGGTGAAAATTCTATCAAATGTACATATTGATAAATAGAGGACATATATCCTGAAAAATGACCTTTTTTGTAATTTTTAGCGAAAAAATATCCCGATTCTGTAGGATTATTGGAACAAATTGATTTGAGAAATTTTCAGACACAATTCAATTTTTTTCTTTGCACCGATTTTTCCATAAACTATGGATGATTGATTATGCACGATTTTCTCCGATTGTATTGTAAGCAGATTGTTCCGACCAATAAGCCTTGGCTCGCCAGAAAGGCGATGCAGCGTTCGCAATCGCTCAATTTACCAAACACTAAAAAGATACAAATTGACCGCGTTGTTTGTCATTATGGCAATGAATGCCGGTAAAATTCTAAAAACCGGATAATGCAAAAATAAAAATTTTCTATCTATCGGTTAGCATAGTTCGCTGTCAGAAATAATGGAATATCCGTACGAATTATCATTACCGCTTTGATATTTAATTCCATGAATATGAATATATTTATCAAGATCAGAGGCATCAATTTTTTTACAAAACGGAATATTTTAGAAAATAAGCAAAATCCTTATTGCAATAAGGATATTTTGTAGACAGAATATGTATACCTTCCAAAAATTGGGGGGTGCATATGCATATATATGAAATTAATTAAATTGAGTGGTCTTAGAATTTAAAATAAGGAGTAATAATTATGAAATTCGAAATGAAAAAAAGCCACATTGCAAAAGCCGTAGCGCTGGCATTGTGCGGCGCCTTTGTTACGGGTGCGCAAGCTGCTGGGGTTTCAATCAGTAATGGTTTAACTTCCGCTACGATCGACGATGCAGGTTATTTCTCTTCCTCTAGCCCTACTGGCATGAGCTTTAACGGAAGAGAGTTCGTTAACCTCGGCACATGGTCATCCAACTGGTCATTGAACGCCAATGGTGCTTCTGTAGCAATAGCTGATCAAGTGACGGGCAGCAATCCATTAGCGACCACAGCTTTCGGTCCTATCGTCGGCAGTATATCAGTCGTTACCAATCTCGGTGGTGGTGGCGGTGGTTGGGCTTTGACTGAAACAGTCAGTATTCCAACTTCAGGTCCTACCAGTGGCCGTATCGCAGTGACCATTAATCTGACCAACAATACAGGTGCTGAAGCCAATCACGTGCAATGGGGCGTCGGCTTTGACCCAGACCAAGGTGTTCCAGCCGGTGTAGGATTCGGCACGACCAACGAAATTCTGGCTTTAGGTGGCGATGCAGCTGTCAAAGCTACCAGCCTGGATGGTTATTTTGTAACATTGCATAACACCACCAGCGCCGGCGCGTTTTCGATCGCCCCCTATATTGATCCGTTAAGCTGCTGCACCCCGGTTGATCCAGGTGCCATGCTAGCTGCCGGACAAGCAGTTGGAAACTACGGTTTTTCAGACAGTTCAATCAACTTAGCTTACGACCTCGGCACCATCGCTAACGGTCACTCTGTTTCATTCGGCTACGAATACATCCTGGCCGTTCCAGAACCTGAAACCTACGCTATGTTGCTGGCAGGTCTTGGTTTGATCGGCTTCTCAGCACGCCGCCGTATCAGCGCATAAAGCATCGCTTTAGTTCGCTAGAAGAACCGCACTCCAATATTGGAGTGCGGTTTTTTTATTTTCTGCGGCCGCCGAGTGTGCAGGGATTCTCCGCACAATGACAAAATCGAGCGGGCGGGATCGATTCATATTAAAATCGCGCTTCTTGTAATTTCCGAATCAATACTATGCATCCCATGTTGACCATCGCGGTGAAAGCCGCGCGCCGCGCCGGCAGTATCATTAATCAGGCATCTAAGAATCTGGACTTGCTCACGGTATCGAAAAAGTCGCACAGCGATTATGTCAGCGAGGTGGACGGCGCCGCTGAGGCAGCGATTATCAAAGTATTACAGGCAGCCTATCCCGATCATGCGATTCTGGCGGAAGAAAGCGGGCAACAGGGTGATCATCAAAATTCGGAATATCAGTGGATTATCGATCCGCTCGACGGCACGACCAATTTTCTGCATGGATTTCCCAAATATTCGGTTTCGATTGCGCTGAAGCATAAAGGTGTGCTCACTCACGCGGTAGTTTACGATCCGAACTTGAATGAATTGTTTACCGCCAGCCGGGGCAGCGGCGCTTTTTTGAATGATCGCCGCATTCGCGTCAGCAAACGCACCAAGCTGGATGATTGTTTGATCGGCACCGGATTGCCGTTCCGCGATTTGACGCATATCGACGCATATTTTGCCATGCTGAAAGACCTCGTGCCGCGTATCGCCGGAATCCGCCGCCCGGGATCCGCCGCGCTGGACCTCGCGTATGTCGCCTGCGGCCGTTACGATGGTTTTTGGGAAATCGGATTGGCGCCGTGGGATATGGCCGCCGGGTGTCTGCTGATTACCGAAGCCGGCGGCTTGGTCGGGGATTTACAAGGTAATGAAACGCAATTGGAGAGCGGTCAGATCGTAGCGGGTAATCCGAAGATCTTCGGGCATTTATTGCAAGTGATCGCGCCGCACCTCTCACCCGCGCTCATCGAAGCGCAACAAGCGGCAAAATCTCAATGACCGGACGGTTCCTCCGGTTCCGGCAAAGGTAAATCCGGATGATCATCGCCGGATTCAAGTAACGATTTCATTTCTTCCAGCGGCGGCAGCTCGTCGAGCGAACGCAGATTCAGATCATCGAGAAAATGCGCGGTCGTGGCAAACAGCGCCGGTTTCCCCGGCACATTGCGGTGTCCGACTTCCTCAATCCATTCACGCGCTATCAGTGTTTTAAGCACCGAACTGGAAACGCTGACACCGCGTATTTCTTCGATATCGCCGCGCGTGACCGGCTGGCGGTAAGCGATAATGGCGAGCGTTTCCAGAACCGCGCGCGAATAGCGCGGCGCTTTTTGCGGCGTCAAACGCTCCAGATACGGTTGCAAATCCGCTTTGGTCTGGAAACGCCAGCCGCTGGCCACGTTAACCAATTCCACCCCGCTATCGCGCCATTGCTCCCGGATTTCCTTCAGCAAATTGGTTAATACCGCAGCGCTTAATTCCTCATTGAATAATTTTCGCAATTCGCTGACGGATAAAGGTTCTTGCGTGGTGAGCAAGGCCGCTTCGAGAATTTGCTTGGTTTTCCCGGGACTGAGCGAATCGAGCGTATCCAGCGGGTGATGATCAAGCGGCGTCAATGGCTCGGACATAAATCATTGCATCATCGGAGGATTGCGAAATTTCCAGCAGTAATTCCTTGGCGAGTTCCAGAATGGCCAGAAAAGTGACCACTACTTCCGCAACCGTAGCCGCAGGGCTGAATAGATCGTAGAACGCAACGTGCTGACGGCCGCGCAGGTCGCGCAGCACCTGGCTCATGTACGCGCGCACCGACAGTGTCTCGCGCTTGATCTGATGGTGCCGGTTGACTTTGGCGCGCGTCAAAATGGCGGCCCAGGCGTTGCGCAAGTCGTCCTTGCCGATATGCGGCAATTGCACTGCGGTTTTTTGTTCGATCCAAACCTGGACGACACTGAAGTCGCGTTCGGCTTGCGGGATTTCATTCAGACGCTCGGCTGCTTTTTTCATTTGCTCGTATTCCAGCAAGCGCCGCACCAGCTCGGCGCGCGGATCGCGTTCCTCGCCTTCCGGCTCCGCTTTGGGATTCGGCAGCAGCATGCGCGATTTGATTTCGATCAGCAGCGCAGTCATCAACAGGTATTCGGCGGCCAATTCCAGTTGATCCACCCGCATCATCTCGACATACGTCATGTATTGCTGCGTGAGCTCGGCCATCGGAATATCCAGAATGTTCAGATTATGCTTGCGGATCAAATACAGCAACAAATCCAGCGGGCCTTGGAAGGTATCCAGAAATACCTCCAGCGCATCCGGCGGTATATATAAATCCTGCGGGATCTCCAGCAGCGGTTCGCCGCAGATTTTGGCGATTGGCTGAGGTTCAACCGCATCCAGTACCGAATTCACCGTGTCGTGCAAACCGGAAATGTATCAGGAATAATTGAGCCCCATCGCTTCACGGATATCGCGCATGGTTTCCTCCGCCAGCTTGTTGGCTTTTTCGCAACCGTCGGCGATGATGTTGCGCACCAGCGTCGGATCTTCTTCGTACTTTTTGATGCGCTCGTACATCGGTTCTTGTTCCGCCAGAATCTTGTCGATCACCGGCGTTTTGCAATCCAGACAACCGATCTCGGCGTTCTTGCAACCGCGCTGCACCCACTCACGGGTGGCGTCGTCGGAATACACCAGGTGAAACTGCCACACCGGGCATCTGGCCGGATCGCCCGGATCGCTGCGCCGCACGCGCGCCGGGTCGGTCGGCATGGTACGCACTTTTTTACGGATGCTTTCCGGATCTTCGCGCAGACTGATGGTGTTGTTATACGACTTCGACATTTTCTGTCCATCCAGTCCCGGCATCCGCGATGCCTCGGTCAGCAATGTTTCCGGTTCGGTCAGAATCATTTTGCCGCCGCCTTCCAGGTAACCGAATAAGCGTTCGCGGTCACCCAGGCTCAAATTCTGCTGCTCGTTCAACAACGAGCGAGCTTCTTCCAGCGCGTTTTCGTCGCCCTGCTCCTGATACAGATTGCGTAGCTCGGTATACAACTTGGATTTCTTCGATCCCAGCTTTTTGATCGCAGCTTCCGCTTTTTCTTCGAAGCCGGGTTCCTTGCCATAAATATGATTGAAGCGGCGGGAAATTTCGCGCGTGAATTCCAGATGCGGCGCCTGGTCTTCGCCGACCGGAACCAAGTTGGCGCGGTAAATCAGAATATCCGCGCTTTGCAGCAACGGATAACCGAGAAAACCGTAGGTACTGAGATCCTTCTCGGACAATTTTTCCTGCTGATCTTTATACGTCGGCACGCGCTCCAGCCAGCCGAGCGGCGTCATCATCGACAACAGCAAATACAATTCGGCGTGTGCGGGCACTTTGGACTGAATGAACAAAATCGCCTGCGACGGATCGACGCCCGCGGCCAGCCAGTCGATCACCATGTCCCAAACATTCTGTTCGATGATTTCCGGCGTATCGTAATGGGTCGTCAAAGCATGCCAGTCGGCGACGAAAAACAGGCATTCGTATTGCTGCTGCAACTTCACCCAGTTTTTTAATACGCCATGATAGTGTCCCAAATGCAGGCTGCCGGTGGGGCGCATGCCGGATAAAACGCGATCAGCAAACATGTTGAAATCCTAAATGTAAAACATTGTTAAATGTATAACCCAAAAATGGATACGATAATGATTTTAGCCCATAGAATAACCGGCCCGATCACGGTACCCAAAATACCGCTGAATAACAATACCAGCAATATCATAAAGCCATAAGGCTCGATCCGGGAAAATTGGTACGCCAAACGGTGCGGCAGCAAACTCATCGTCATGCGGCCGCCATCCAGCGGCGGTAGCGGCAGCAGATTGAGCACCATCAGAACGACATTGATTTCGATTCCCGCGATCCCCATCAACGCGAGCGGTTTGGCAAAACTGCTTTCCGGCATGGCAATGGCCAATTTGATCATCAATGCCCAGAAAATCGCCATTAGCAGATTGGCGCCAGGCCCGGCTGCGGCGACCCACAGCATGTCGCGCTTCGGGTGGCGCAGGTTGGCGAAATTGACCGGCACCGGTTTGGCCCAGCCAAACAAGAATCCCGCGCCGACGGTCAGCTTGCTCAAAACGAAGAGCGATAGCGGCACCACGATTGTACCGACAGGATCGATGTGCCGCGCCGGATTGAGGCTGATGCGGCCAGCGCTGTACGCAGTGAGATCGCCGAATTGCTTGGCGACGTAACCGTGCGCCGCTTCGTGCATGGTGATGGCGAAAATCACCGGTAACGCGTAAATGGCGATGCCTTGAATGATTTCATCCATGATCGATTCCAAACGGTTCGAGATCGCCTTTGCCTGGCCGCACCAGGGCGGGCACATCCGTGGTCAGATCGATCACGGTGGTCATGTCGATGCCGCAGGAGCCGGCGTCCATGACCAATTCCACTTGATGCTCCAGGCGTTCGCGGATTTCTTCCGCGTCATTCAGCGGAAACTCGTCTCCCGGCAGTATCAATGTGGAGCTGAGTAGCGGTTCGCCGAGTTCTTCCAGCAGCGCTTGCACCACCGGATGATCGGGGATGCGCAAGCCGATGGTGCTGCGTTTCGGGTGTTGCAAGCGCCGCGGCACTTCGCGCGTCGCTTGCAGAATAAATGTATAGCTGCCGGGTGTCGTCGCTTTCAGCAAGCGGTACTGGCTGTTGTCGACCTTGGCGTAAGTGGCGATTTCCGCCAGATTGCGGCACACCAGCGTGAAATGATGGCGTTCGTCCACTTGCCTGATGGCACGGATGCGCGTCATCGCGTCTTTATCGCCAATATGGCAGCCCAAGGCATAGCACGAATCGGTCGGGTATACGATAATGCCGCCGCCGCGCACGATGGCGACAGCCTGCCGGATCAAGCGGATATTCGGGGTGTCGGTGTGGATGGAGAAAAATTGCGCCACGGTGGAAATCGTCGGAAATCAGCGTGTCAATCGATCAGCTCGGCGTTGACGGTGTTTTTCCAATGCTGCCAGACAGGGGTGCAGCCGAGGGGAAATTCCGGCAGTTGCCCGAGATCGAAATGGCTCTCGCCCGGCCCATGAAAATCCGAACCGCAGGAAGCCAGCAAATTCCTGCTTTTGGCGTGCTGCGCGAAATGCTGCATTTGCTCCGGCGTGTGGCTCGAGGTCACCACTTCGAGCGCCGATCCGCCGAGCGCGCAAAATTCGTCAAGCAGATCGTTCAGCACATTTTTGCCCAGATCGTAACGCCCGGGATGCGCAATGACCGCGTGTCCGCCGCTGCCGCGAATCCAGCTCAGCGCGTCGCTGAGCGGCGCCCATTCATGCGGAGTGTAACCCGGTTTACCTTTGACCAGATATTTCTTGAACACCGATTTGACGTCCTTGGCATAACCTTGCTCCACCAGAAAACGGGCAAAGTGCGTGCGGCCGATCAGACTGCGCACGCCAACAAAAGTGTAAGCGCCTTCCAGGCTGCCTTGAATACCGATTTTTTCCAGTTCCGCGGCGATGTTGCGGGCGCGCTGCGCGCGGCCGGCGCGTACTGCCGTCAAACCCTCAACCAGTGGCGCATAATCGGGATCGATATTCAGCCCGACGATATGCAAGGTGCGGCCGCGCCAACTGACGGATATTTCCACGCCGTTTATAAATGTGATACTTTTCGCTTCAGCAGCCTTACGCGCTTCCGCCAGGCCTGCAATATCATCGTGATCGGTTAATGCGAGAATTTCCACGCCGCGCTCGGCAGCGCGCTCAACCAGTTGTGCCGGTGTCAATAAACCGTCAGAAATTGAAGAATGGCAATGTAAATCAATATTGAGCATGAAAATCCGTTGCGCGAAGCGGGACACGCATCATAACAAATAACCGCATTGAAGAGAAATTATCCTGCCGGACGATGAAAAAGATCGTTAGTGCCATGAAAGTAAAAACGTTTTACAAGGAATCCGAATGAATATGCTATCGACTGTCCGCGATCATCTATCCGCTGCGCCGCATCGCAGCCTTTTTCTGGCCGGCGCGCTGCAAGGCGTGCTAACCGTGTTGTGGTGGATCTTCGACCTGACCGGACGCTACGGCATCGCCGGCTCGCTGACCGGCTGGAGCGTCGCGCCGACCTGGGCGCACGCATTCTTGATGATGTACGGGTTTTTCCCGTTTTTTATTTTCGGCTTTCTATTTACCACCTATCCGAACTGGATGAATGGTGAAAAAGTGAAGCCGCAAGAATATGTCACGACCTGCTTGCTGATGGCTGGCGGCATAGTGCTGTTTTATGCCGGTTTGCTGACGCACAAAGCGATCAGCATTACCGGCGTGGAACTGATGCTGAGCGGCTGGGGCATCGCGCTTTACGTGTTGCTGCGCATTCTGCTGACCGCACCGGCGGAAGACAAACGTCACGCACGGGTTACCAGTGTCGCGCTGGTGATGGGTTGGCTGGGCATGGCGGCTTATTTGGTGTGGTAGGTGACCGGCGCGGTGCTGGCGCTCGATTGCGCGCGCGTTGCCGGGTTGTGGTTTTTTCTGCTGCCGATCGTGCTGACCGTGTCGCACCGCATGATCCCGTTTTTCTCCAGCCGCGTGCTGGAAAACTACGAAATGGTGCGGCCGTTCTGGATGCTGTGGCTGATGCTCGCCTGCATCGCCGCGCACGGCCTGCTGCAATGTTTTGAACTGACCGGCTATCTGTGGCTCGCCGACTTCCCGCTGGCTGGGTGCGCGCTGTATTTATCGTACCGCTGGCAATTGCAACGTAGCTTTAAAGTCAGCCT
>JAFEEV010000271.1 GCA_018240935.1 Pseudomonadota bacterium | reverse complement strand
TACCAATCCGGTTTCAAATCTGTATACTTCATGCCATTCGAAATTATTTTTGACTTGAATCCATCATCCAACCAGCCGGAGCCAGTCTATGAAGTTTTCGATTTACCGCTACGATCCCGATAAAGATGACAAGCCTTATATGCAGGATTACGACATCCAGCTGGCGCCGACCGATAAGATGCTGCTGGATGCGTTGCTGCGTATCAAATCAATTGATGACAGTTTGAGTTTGCGCCGCTCGTGCCGCGAGGGCGTGTGCGGCTCGGATGCGATGAATATCAACGGCCGCAACGGATTGTCGTGCATTACGCCGTTGCGCGATTTGCAAGAGCCGGTGGAAATCCGGCCGTTGCCGGGTTTGCCGGTGATTCGCGACTTGATCGTCGATATGACGCAGTTTTTCCAACAATATCATTCGATCAAACCTTATTTGATCAACAACGACCCGCCGCCGGAAACCGAACGATTGCAGTCGCCGGAAGAAAGGGCGGCGCTGGACGGCGTGTACGAGTGCATTTTATGCGCGTGCTGTACGACAGCATGCCCGTCGTTCTGGTGGAATCCGGATAAATTCGTCGGTCCGGCGGGGTTGCTGCAAGCATACCGGTTTCTAGCGGATAGCCGCGATCAGGCGACTGCGGAACGATTGGATAATCTGGAAGACCCTTATCGGTTGTTTCGCTGCCATTCCATCATGAACTGCGTCGATGCCTGCCCGAAAGGCTTGAATCCCACCAAAGCAATCGGCAAAATCAAGGACATGATGGTCAAAAGAATGGTATGAAGGAATTCGAACGCGCGCGTTGGCGTTGCCGCCGCGGCTTGCTCGAATTGGATATCGTATTGCAACGTTTCATGGATCGATATTACGCGCAATTGGATCAGCAGGAGCTGGAACAATTTGAACGATTGCTGTCGTTACCGGATAATGATTTGTGGGATTTGATCTCGGAAAGAAAAGCTCCTGCCGATTGCAGCGTGCAAGCGGTACTGGAATTGCTGCAAAAAAGTTAGGTTTCCGGCGGTATTCCGGCGATTCCGGATCCTGAAACAGTGCATACTAATCAATCATTCGCATTAAGTGGAGAAGTCATATGGCACAAAAAGGCACAGCGACGCTGAATCTGAATAACGGCAGTGCGCCTATCGAGCTACCGGTTTTATCGGGAACCATGGGGCCGGATGTCATCGATATTCGCAAGCTGCATGCACAAAGCGGTATGTTTACTTACGACCCCGGGTTTGTGTCGACGGCCAGCAACAGTTCCACGATCACCTTCATTGATGGCGACAAAGGGATTCTGTTGTATCGCGGTTATCCGATCGAGCAACTGGCGCTGCACTGCGATTTCATCGATGTTTGTTACTTATTGCTGCACGGTGAATTGCCCGCTCCCGAGCAGAAAAAAACCTTCGACGCGGCGATTAAAAACCATTCGATGCTGCACGAGCAGCTGGTGCGTTTTTACAGCGGCTTTCGCCGCGATGCGCATCCGATGGCAGTGATGGTCGGCGTGGTCGGTGCATTGTCGGCGTTTTATCATGATTCGTTGAATATTTCCGATCCGGCGCACCGCGAACAGTCGGCGTTTCGCTTGATCGCGAAATTGCCGACGATTACCGCGATGGCGTATAAATACAACATCGGTCAACCCTATGTTTATCCGCAAAACAGCCTGAGTTACGCGGAAAATTTCCTGCACATGATGTTTTCCGTGCCGACGGAGAAATACGAAGCCAATCCGGTGATCGTGCGCGCCTTGGATCGAATCCTGATTCTGCACGCCGATCACGAGCAAAACGCATCCACCTCGACGGTGCGGCTGGCGGGTTCCAGCGGCGCCAATCCGTTTGCCTGTATCTCCGCCGGTATTTCCTGTTTATGGGGACCCGCGCACGGCGGCGCGAACGAAGCGTGCCTGCATATGCTGGAAGAAATCGGCGATGTGTCGCGCATCGATGAATTCATCCGGCGCGCCAAGGATAAAGAGAGCAATTACCGGCTCATGGGTTTCGGCCATCGTGTGTATAAAAATATGGATCCGCGCGCGAAGCTGATGCGCGAAACCTGCCATGAAGTGCTGAACGAACTGGGATTGCAAAACGACCGGTTGTTCAAGCTGGCGCTGCAATTGGAAAAAATTGCGCTGGAAGACGAGTATTTTATTTCGCGCAAACTCTACCCGAATGTCGATTTCTATTCCGGCATCGTGCAACGCGCCTTGGGCATACCGACCAGCATGTTTACCGCGATTTTCGCCATGGCGCGCACGGTTGGCTGGGTGGCGCAGTGGAGCGAGATGGTGTCCGATCCGGATCATAAAATCGGCCGTCCGCGTCAGCTGTATACCGGTACGACGATGCGCGACGTACCCGATTCGCACCGCAAAAAATAGCCGTTTATTGACTCCGGGCTGCCTATCCTATGAATAAGCCTTTATTGGACGATACGCTGTTGTCCGGCGCGAATGCCGCGTTTATCGAAGCGGTTTATGACGAGTATCTGCATAATCCCAACTCGGTCGCACCCGCCTGGCGCGAATACTTTGACCGGCTGGCGAAGCAGCCGGAAATTGCTCCGCTCAAGCAAGTCCAGATTCCAGCCGGTGAAACACCTGCGGGCGCGGGCGCAAAGTCTGCTGCAATAGAAACACAAACCGCATTGTCCGAGGCGGTTGGGGCGGATAGCGGCGAGCGCAAGCAAGTGGCCGTGCTGCAACTCATTAACATGCATCGCTATCTGGGTTTGAACCAAGCCAAGCTCGATCCGCTGGGATTGAAACAACAAACCGATGTGGCGGAATTGAATCCGGCGCACTTCGGCTTTACCGAAGCGGATATGGACAAGGTGTTCAATACCGGCTCATTGGTTGGTCCGGAACATGCGACGCTGCGGGAAATATTGCAGATTCTGCGGGAAACCTACTGCGAATCTGTTGGCGCTGAATACATGTATATTTCCTCGGTGGAACAGAAACGCTGGATTCAGGCACGGCTGGAAGGCCAGCGCGCGAACCCGGACTATTCCGCCGATTATAAACGCCATATTCTCGAGCGCCTTACTGCCGCGGAGGGATTGGAAAAATATCTGCATACGCGCTATGTCGGGCAGAAACGTTTTTCCGGGGAAGGCAACGAAAGTCTGATTCCGTTACTCGATTGCCTGATTCACCGCGCCGGCAAAGCCGGTGTGCAGCAGATTGTCATGGGCATGGCGCACCGCGCCCGGCTCAATGTGCTGGTGAATACATTGGGAAAGATGCCCGCCGATTTGTTCCGCGAATTCGAACGTACACAACCGGAGGCTTTGCCGTCCGGTGACGTGAAATATCTCCACGGATTTTCTTCCACGATCAGAACTGCCGACGGCATTGTGCGCTTGGCGCTGGC
>JAFEEV010000270.1 GCA_018240935.1 Pseudomonadota bacterium | reverse complement strand
CCCAGCGGATCGCCCAGGTCATTTTTTCCACTTCTTCCTGGATACTCGATCCCAGTGCGGAGTTACCGATATTGGCGTTGATCTTGACCAGGAAATTGCGTCCGATGATCATCGGTTCGGATTCCGGGTGATTGATGTTAGCCGGGATGATGGCGCGTCCGCGCGCCACTTCATCGCGCACGAATTCCGGCGTGATCATTTTCGACAGCGACGCGCCGAAATCCTGCCCCGGATGCTGGCGCGTCAACAGCTCATGATGTGCGCTGCCGAGCATTTCCACGCGCTGGTTTTCCCGGATGGCGATATATTCCATTTCCGGTGTGATGATGCCGCGGCGGGCATAGTGCATTTGCGAAACATTAGCGCCGGATTTGGCGCGGCGCGGCTGGCGCTGCAAATTGAAGCGCATGTCGGCCAGTTTCGGATCGTGCAAACGCGCCCGGCCGTAACTCGAACTGAGACCGGGCATGATTTCGGTATCATTGCGCTCGGTAATCCATGGTTCGCGTAACGCCGGTAATCCGGAGCGGATGTCGATTTTTGCCGCAGGATCGGTATACGGACCGGAAGTATCGTATACCCAGATCGGCGGATTCTTTTCGCCGCCCGAACTGGTGTGCGTGTCGGTCTGAGAGATCTCGCGCATCGGCACGCGAATATCGGGGCGCGAGCCTTGCACGTAGATTTTGCGGGAATTCGGCAACGGCTTGATGGCGGCTTCGTCGACTTGCGCGGTGGCGCTGGAAAAACTTTTTTGGTTTAAAACTGTAATGCTCATAAAATGATGCTCCTTAAGAAAATGCCATAAAGAGCGGGAGGATAATTCCCAGCTTCCCTACGGCGGCATTATCCGCGTCAGGTAACAAGGGACTCTCTCACCGGTTTAGCAGAGAATTCTGCCAACGGACCCCTAGCTGATGCTGTGAAGCTAATGGAAATGTGAAATAATTGCAAGTCTTACCTTAATCGAAGAATACGGAACAAATAGAAATGAATATTGAACAAACCCGGTTTAATATGGTGGCGCAGCAAATTCGCACGTGGTATGTATTGGACGACAATGTGCTGGATTTATTATACAAGCTGAAACGCGAAGAATTCGTTCCCGCGGCAAGCCGCGCGATGGCTTTCGTCGATATGGAAATTCCGCTCGGCCATGATCAAGTCATGCTGACGCCCAAAATGGAAGCGCGCATCCTGCAGGAACTTCACATAAAAAAAACCGACAAAATCCTCGAAGTCGGCAGCGGCAGCGGCTACATGACCGCGTTACTGGCCGACCGGGGCGCGCATGTCTACAGCGTCGAAATCATACCCGAACTGAAAACCATGGCGGAAAACAATCTTAAAGCGCACAACATCACCAACGTCACCGTCGAACAAGGCGATGCCGCGCGCGGCTGGGCCAAGCATGAACCGTACGATGTCATCGTGTTGACCGCATCGACACCTGTTTTACCGGATGCTTTCCAAAACAGTCTGAACCCGGGCGGCCGTTTGTTTGCCATTACCGGTGAAGATCCGGTCATGGAGGCGGTATTGGTCACCTGCACGGCGCCCGGTGAGTTCACCACCGTCAAACTGTTTGAAACCAGTACGGCGCCTCTGATCAATGCGCAGCAACCGGTAAGGTTTACCTTTTGAGTATTCAAGCAAGTCCGCGTGTCATTCGTCACAGCAATCAACGTATAGCTGAAGTATCATCGGCTCCAGATTATTGCCGGAAATCACTATGAAGTTCGCGCCTTTTGTTTTTGCTGTGAGTCTCGGCATGCTGCCGCATTCCCTGCTGCAAGCCGCCGATCTGATGGGCATCTATCAGGAAGCGTTAGCACAGGACGCCCAGTTCAAGTCTGCGCGCGCTGCCTTTGAGGCGGTTCAGGAGAAAATACCGCAAGGCAGGGCCGGTTTTTTACCGAACATTACCATGTCAGGCACGCGCCAAGTACAGGAAGTTGACGCTGGCAAAATCGTCAATTCGACAACCGGGCTGGCCGTCAATCCCGGGGCCAATATCATCCAAAGCGGCGGTATCACGATCTCGGTAACGCAACCGATTTTCCGCATGCAAAATATCGTCATTTATCAGCAAGCAAAAACCGAAGTCAGCAAAGCCGAGTCACAATTCATCACCGCCGGGCAAGACCTTATTTTGCGCGTGGCGCAAGCCTATTTCGATGTACTGGACGCGCAAATCGATGTCGAAGTCAACGAAGCGCAGAAAAAGGCGATTCTGGTCCAGCTCGAGCAAGCCAAGCGCAATTTTGAAGTCGGTGTTTCGACCATCGTCGACACCAATGAAGCGCAAGCGCGGTATGACCTGACACTGTCGCAGGAAATCGCCGCGCGCAATGCCTTGGAAATCAAAAAGCGCGCCTTGCAGGGCATCATCGACCGCCTGCCGGAGAATCTCACCGGCGCCAGGGAAATCGCCAATAACCTGGCGACTTTGAAATACGGCAGCATGGATGAATGGGTGCGCGCCGCGGAAGAAAAAAACTTCACGCTGAAAGCGCAGCAAGCAGCATATGAATCCGCGCACCAAAACGTTAAAAAAATCTGGGCGCAACATTACCCGACCCTCGATCTGGTCGCGCAATACAGCAATCAAATCGGCGTCGGTGCCGCGATTACCGGGCGCGGTATCGATCTCACCTCGCAATCCATCGGTTTGCAGCTCAACGTACCGATATTCCAGGGTTTTTCCGTGCAATCCCAAGTGCGCGAGGCAATGGCGCTGCAAAACAAGGCTTTGCACGATCTGGAAACCACCCGCCGTAACATCACGATACAGGCGCGCCAGCAGTATCTGAACGTGACCAACGGTATCGCCCAGGTCAAGGCGTTGAAGCAAGCCTTGGTTTCCAGCCAAAGCCAATTGGATTCCACCATCCTGGGGTTGCAAGTCGGCGTCAGAACCGAAGTCGACGTGCTCAACGCCCAGCAGCAAATGTACGCCGCCAAGCGTGACCTGGCCAAGGCCTATCACGGCTATCTGATGGCCAGATTGCGCTTGAGCGCGGAAGCCGGCGAGCTGGATGAAGACACGCTGACCGAAATCAATGCGATGCTGATCAAATGATCGTGTGCTGAACACACCGGACGCTTGACGCCAGCACCGGTTGATCAATCGCTGGCGGCGGTTCCGATCGCAATGCCATGCTCGGCAAAGAGCGCCGTGATCTGCGTATTGAGTGCATTTTGCACTTCCATGCGCTCGCCCACCGTGCTCACATAAACCCGCAACTCAAACTCCAGCGATTCCTTGCCGAAAGCCACAAACCAGCAGGAAGGCTCCGGCTCCGCCAATACCCTTTGATCCTTTTTGGCCGCTTGCAGCAACAGCGCGCGCACGGTATCGGCATCGGCGCCATAAGCTACCGCCACCTTGATGACAATGCGCGTGATCGTGTCGGTCAGGGTCCAATTGGTCAATTGGCCGGTGATGAAGGTTTTATTGGGGATGACAATTTCCTTGTTGTCAAAATCCAGCACCGTAGTGGCACGGGTGCGGATCTTCGTGACGCGGCCGGAAAAACCGCCGACGGTAATCACATCGCCGACCCGGAAGGGCCGCTCGAACAGCAAAATGATGCCGGATACAAAATTGGCAAAAATTTCCTGCAAGCCAAATCCCAATCCCACCGACAAAGCAGCCGCCATCCATTGCAGTTGCGACCAGCGCATGCCGAGCAAAGCCAGACCCACCAGGGTGCCGCCGATCACGATGGCGTACCGCAGCACGCTGGTGATGGCATAACGCGACGCTGCATCGATGCGGATATACGATAACAGGCTGATTTCGATCAATCCGGGTAAGTTGCGCGCCGCAGCCGCTGTCAGCGCCAGGGTGAAAACACCCAGCAGCACGGCCATCAGCGTCACCGGCAGCTGTGTGGTGGCGCCGTCGGCGCCGGTATCGCTGATATGCCATAACACAATTTCGTCCAGACGCGTCATGGCCGGTAACAGGGTCACCCATACCGCGATCAGTCCCACGGCCAGCAGGCTCAGGCGCAAAGCCCGCAACAACCGCTGCGTCTGGGTATTGACCTGCTCCAAGGTGATATTTTCATCGGGTTCGAGCATCACTGCACCGGACTCGCCGGCTGCCTGCGCTTCGGCCTGCCGGTGTTGTTCCAGGCGGCGCAATGCCAGCCGCCGCTCTCCGAGCAAAAACCAGCGCCCCAGCATGCCCATGGCAACCGCCACGGCGGCAATCACGATGAAGCTGGCCAGCATCGATTGCAGAATCATACCGGCGGAAAAAACATAACCCGCCAACGCCAGCCCCGCCACCGCCAGCGACATGGCTGGCAGCGTAAAACGCAGGACTTTGCGCAGCAGCGACGGTTCGCTCGCTACGCCGCGAATCACCCACAATCGCCCCACGTCCAGCAATCGCCACAACACCCAGGCCAAAATCACGCAACTGAGCACGATGGCCAAGCGCGCCTGCACATCGACTGCCAGATCATGCTTGCGGATGAATGCCAAAGAACTGATGAAATAAAGCGGTAACACGCTCATCGCAATGGGCAGCCAGTGGCGCAGCGCCGTGCGGCGCTGCTTGGTCCAGCGGAAATGGGCGTGCCCCAGACCGCGCTCGATACTGGCCCAGCGCAGAAACTGCACCGCCAGCAACGGCAATACCATGAGCAGGCAGGCCTCGCCGAAAGAATGACTGAATCGTCCCGGGCTGCCCGCTTGCAGCAGCAATTGCCCGGACAAAGCAAAAAAAGCCGGCAGGGGCAGCGCCGCCAAGAAGGTCCATCCCAGAGCTTTCACCGTCATCTGATAGCTATCCTGGCGGATCCGGTAGGTATCCATCGCCAGCGCTTCGATACGGGTGCGAGCGCGATAGCGCAGTTGCAGCATGATCACTACGAACAATAAACAGATCAACCACAACACCGGTTGTTGCGAAAAATTATGCAAAACCAGCTGGCTCAGGGCGATGAAGCGCGAGAATTTGATCAAGTCTTGCATGCCATCCGGCAAACGCTGCAACCAATCGCCGTTGGCGGCGCTATGACCGGGAATCCACAACAAACGGCGGTCCAGCAGTTGTTGCAATTCCTGAGAAAACTGAATCTGCTCCAGCATGGCCTGTTCGCTTCTCTCCAGCGTTGCAATCCGCCGCTGCAACATGGATTCCAGCAAAAACAGCAATTCGACACGTCGCTGCAACAGCGGCAGCAACTGCTTCTTAACGCTTTCTTCCGTCTGACTTTCATTCGCGGCATCGAAGTGCGCATCGATCAGCGCCTGCGAAACCGTGCCGATATCCAGCAAATCCCTTTGCTGCTCGTTGAGCACGATCCGCTCCAGACGCAACTCGGCGAGATCGTTGCGAATCAGCTTCAGGCGCTGCTGAAAATGCGCAACCGGTTTCAACCGCCGCCGCTCGCTCCACAACCACCGGCCAACACGCTCATTGGCGCTTCCCATGTCCAGCCGGGTGCGGCTGTCCTGCAAATTGACCGCGATCTGTTCCCGGTCCTGTTCGTTGCCGGCCAGGGCTTCCCGGTCACGCGCCAACAGCTCGTTATGCCGGATCAACTCTTCGCCGATAGCGCGATTGGTCTTTGCTGCCGAAGAAAAGACCACGCCCGCTTGCGCCAATTCCTGTTCCCGTTGCAACAACTGTTCATTCAACACTTCCAGCTCGCGCCGGCCGCGGCTGGTTATGCGCTGTTGCAGGAGTTCCACACGCTTTTCGTGCAGTCCGGCGCGATAACGCAATTCGTGCAACACCAGTTCGCTCTGGCTTTGCCGCTGCGTGGCCGTGTCCTGTTCGGCCAAACGCAATTCCAGCAACGCTTGCAGCCGCCGCTGCTCACTGCCGCGGCGCAAGCTGCGTGCTTCATGCAATGCCGCAGGCTCATCCTTGGAGACGACGAGCGGCACGGATAATTCTTCGATGCGGCGATGCAGAGTGGCAATCTCCTCTTCGGCCTGAGCCGGGCGCGATAACGTCAGCGCCAGATCTTCGCCGGTCGACTGGATTTGCGCGCGCAAATCGGCAATGATGGTGCGCTCCCGCTCCAGAATTTGTTCCAGCGTTTCGCCGTCGGCATTGACCGGCAAACGTTTGGACCATTCGTGCAGTTCCTGCTCGTGATTCGTCGCCAATGCTTTTTGTAACTGATCCATGCGCTTCGGATGATCGGCCGTTTCCGCGCGCAATTCGATCAGGCGCTCTTTCAAAGTCTGTAATTCGCGCTCGTCCGCACGGGCGGCATCGAGATAGTCCAGCGCCGCTTGCCGCTGACTGTCGCTCATTTTGCTGCGATCGGCCGCTGCTCGTGCGGCATCAATGGTCTTGATCACCGATGGCTCGCTTTTCGCGCTTACGTTATGCGGCAGCAGCGCGAATGTCAGGATGCAGCTGAACCAGAAGAAAAAAAACAGCGGTTTGTCATTGAACCGGAACATAGGCAACATGGGATAAATTGTGATGGTAAAAATCGATACGGAGACTTCATGATTGAAGCGGGAGAACTTAGCACACTTCAGTGCATTACTCACACTGACATTTCCGGCTTTCCGGTCAATGCCGGTACTGCTGTCAATGACGAAGAGTTATATCAGTCACCTATTGCATACCGCAAAATGATGGATGTGTCAGCGTAACGTTATAAATTATCCCTCTTACCCTAAAATATGTTGATAGAATACCCGGCGAAGTCGGCCAGACAGTCGCTGCCTGTGTTCTCAATGAACGCAGGGAGAGGAAAGTCCGGGCTCCACAGAGCAGGATGACGGTTAACGGCCGTCCGCCGCGAGGCGAGGAATAGGGCCACAGAGACGAGCGTATTGAGTTACGGTGAAACGCGGTAACCTCCATCCGGAGCAAAACCAAATAGGCAGACGATGATGTTGCTCGCGGAGTCTGCGGGTAGGTTGCTTGAATGCGCGGGTAACCGCGCATCTAGAGGAATGACTGTCCACGACAGAACCCGGCTTACCGGCTGGCTTCACAAAATTTTAATGAAATTGATCCGAATTTGATTATAGCCGTCATGCAAAAACACCATGAGCGCTTGATACTTTACGTATAGCAATGATTCGTAAATTTCTCCGCAAGGTATTCAGCCGTAACTCTCCCGCTTCCGAATCGATTGCAACGCTGAGCGTTATCCCAAACAAACGTCATGGCATCCGGCGCAACCAGATCAACCCATGCGCGTTAAAAATCGCCACGAGCCTGCAACAGGCCGGGTTTTCCGCCTATATCGTCGGCGGCGCGGTGCGGGATTTGCTGCTGGGATTGACGCCGAAGGATTTCGATGTCGCAACCAACGCCACGCCCGAAGAAATCCACAAACTGTTCCGCCGTTCCCGCATCATCGGCCGCCGCTTCCGTCTGGTTCACGTGATGTGCGGCGCGGAAACCGTCGAAGTGTCGACTTTCCGCGGACCTTCGCCGGACCATGAGGAAGATTCCGCAGTAACGCCATTAACCGACGCGCACGGCCGCTTGTTGCACGACAATGTGTTCGGCAGCCAGGAAGAAGACGCCGTGCGGCGCGATTTCACCGTCAACGCGCTGTTTTACGATCCGGTCAAGGAAGAAATTCTGGACTATCTGAACGGCTTCGACGATATCAAAACCAAAAAACTGCGCATCATCGGCGATCCGGTGCAGCGTTACCGCGAAGATCCGGTGCGCATGCTGCGCGCGGTGCGGCTGGCATCGAAACTCGGCATGCAAATCGACGCGCAAACCGCCCAGCCGATCGGTGATCTGGCGCCCTTGCTGCAAAACGTTCCGCCGTCCCGCCTGTTCGACGAAATGCTCAAACTGTTGTTATCGGGGCACTCGCTGTCTTGCGTCGTGGAGCTGCGCGCGCGCGGGTTGCACCACGGTCTTTTGCCGATGCTCGATGTGATTCTGGAGCAACCCTTGGGCGAACGCTTCATCACCATTGCGCTGAAGAATACCGATGAGCGGATCAAGCAGAACAAACCGGTTTCACCCGGATTCCTGTTTGCCATATTGTTATGGCATGAAGTGCTGTCGAATTGGAGCGCTTTGCAGGCATCGGGAGAAAAGCCCATGCCCGCTTTATTCAAGGCAATGGATCAAGTACTCTCATTGCAACACGGAAAACTCGCCATTCCGCGCCGCTTCGACGCGGTCATCCAGGAAATATGGGCGATGCAGCCGCGCTTCGAAGCGCGCAGCGGGCAAAAACCGTTCCGCCTGTTGTCCCACCCGCGCTTCCGCGCGGCTTACGATTTCATGCAACTACGCTGCGAGAGCGGCGAATTAAGCGCGGAATTGGGCGAGTGGTGGAAAGCATTTCTTTCCGCAGATAGCGAAGAGCGGGAAAAAATGCTGCCGAAGCAGACTGCCGGCAAGAAACCCAGAAGAAGGCGCAGCCGCAAAAAGCCCTCGTCCGGTTCCGCAGTTCAGCCGGAAAAATCAAACAATCCGGAAAGTCTTTAATTCTCTCCCTGCATGAGTAAAAAACCGAGTCAAGCCTTCATCGCTCTGGGCAGCAATCTGGAAAACCCTGCTTTTCAAGTTCAGCAGGCATTCGACGAGCTGAAACAACTGCCCGGCACTCAGTTGATCCGCCGCTCATCGCTCTATCGCAGTGCGCCGGTCGGCAAATTGGACCAGCCCGATTTCGTCAACGCTGTCGCATTGATCGAAACCCATCTGGCACCGCACGATCTGCTGAAAGCTTTATTGGCGATCGAACAACGCCACGGACGCGTGCGCGAATCGCTAAATGCGCCGCGCACACTGGATCTGGACATTTTGCTGTACGATGCGCTGCACTTTCAGGATGCGGATTTAACCCTGCCGCACCCGCGCATGACGCAACGCGCGTTCGTATTGCTGCCGCTCATGGAAATCGCACCGGCTTGTAATATCCCCGGTTATGGCGGCATTGCGCCGCTGCTTGCGGCGTGTCATGAACAAAAACTGGAGCGGATGACAGAATCGCCCTAAACCAGCTGTTCCGTTACGGAACGTGCGCAGATCGCTGCGGCGGCGAGACCAACGCACACCGGCTGTAAATGCCGAAACATCGATTGCAAGCGCCAAATGCGCTATCATGGCCGGCGGCGGCGAAACCCCGGTCCGCTATTGATGTAACAAAATATGAAAATTACCCAAACCACATTGCAAAAAATGGTTGAGAACCACGAAAAAATCACGGTTCTGACTTGTTACGATGCGACCTTTGCTGCCGTGCTGGAAAATGCCGGGGTGGACGTGCTGCTGGTGGGCGATTCGTTGGGCAATGTGTTACATGGCAGCGACACCACGCTGGCCGTGACGCTGGACGATATGATTTACCACACGCGCTGCGTGGCGCGCGGCGCCGGCAAAGCGTTCATCATCACCGACATGCCGTTTGCCAGTTATCAAATTTCACCCGAACAGGCCTTTGAAAATGCCGCCAGGATCATCGCCGCCGGCGCTCAAATGGTGAAAATCGAAGGCGGCCATGTCATGGCGGACACGATCCGGTTCCTGACACAGCGCGGCATTCCGGTGTGCGCGCATATCGGTTTGACGCCGCAAGCGATTCATCAGCTCGGCGGGTACAAACTGCAGGGCAACACGGAAAAATCGGCCAAGCAATTACTCGAAGATGCAAAAATTCTGCAAAAATCCGGCGCTGGCATGCTGGTGATGGAAGTCGTACCGGCCAAACTGGCGAAAAAGATCACCCAAGCGTTAACCATTCCGACCATCGGCATCGGCGCAGGCCCTGATTGCTCCGGCCAGGTGCTGGTGCTGCACGACATGCTGGGGATATCCCCAGGTAAAAAGCCCCGCTTCGTCAAGGATTTTATGTCGAACGCCAAAAATATTCAGGAAGCGGCGGCCCATTACGTCCAGGCGGTCAAAACCGGGCAATTTCCCGGCCAAGAGCACCAATTCTGATACCCGGAAGTTTATGAACATACTGAGCGATATTGCCGCTGTGCGGGAAAGTCTCCGCAGCGAAAAAAACGTTGCGTTCGTTCCCACCATGGGAAATCTGCATCAGGGTCATCTTGCCCTGATCGAACAGGCGAAACAGTTGTCCGATTGCGTAGTGGTCAGCATTTTCGTCAATCGATTGCAATTTTTACCGCACGAAGATTTCGACCGTTATCCGCGCACCCTTGAAGAAGATTGCAGCGCGCTGTCCGCGCTGAATGTCAAGACTGTTTTCGCACCCGGAGAAAAAATTCTTTTCCCTACGCCGCAGGAATTCTTGTTAGCATTACCACCTGTGGCGGATACCCTGGAAGGAAAATTCCGCCCGGGATTTTTTCGTGGTGTTGCAACGATTGTATTGAAATTATTCAATATTATTCAACCTGACCTGGCTGTTTTTGGCAAAAAGGATTATCAGCAGTTGCATATAGTGCGTGAAATGGTACGGCAATTGAATTTACCCGTCAGCATCGTAGCGGGTGAAACCGTGCGGACTCCCGAAGGACTGGCGCTCAGTTCACGCAACCGGTATTTAAACGGCACGCAACGTGCGGAAGCTTGCCACCTTTACCAAACGCTTCAGCGGATCCGGCAGGAAATCGTTTCCGGCCGTCAGGATTTTCAGACATTACAAGAAAACGCTACTCATAATCTGGCACAACGCGGCTGGAAAGTCGATTACATCAGTATCCATGAACGCAAGTCGTTGCTGCCCGCCCGGCCTCCGGACCGGGATTTGGTCATTTTAGGCGCAGCCTGGCTCGGTAATACACGATTAATCGACAACCTGGAAATTTAGCATCGGGTTTTTATAAACTGACATTGTATGATGACTGCCTTTTCAAACCGGATGGACGAAGAACAGAAAATGACGCAATCGCTGAACACCTTCTGGTTATCCTGTCTCGATCATTTTAGAAAAGAACTCAACGCGCAACAATTCAATACCTGGATCAAACCGCTGCAAATCGATCCAGCGCTCAACGGCAACCATGAGGTGGTGCTGATCGCGCCCAACCGTTTCGTTTCGCAATGGGTCAAAGACAACTTCATTGAGCATATCGAAAACATGGCGTTGATGTACTTCGATAAGAAAATCCGGTTTCACCTGAAACTGGCGGAACAAACCGAAGCCAAAGCCGCCGCCAGTCCGGCAGCGGAGGAAATTCAGCCGGAAACGAAAACGGAAGTCAAAACAGCCTATCAACCGGGCAGAAAGAACCCGAATGGCCTGAATCCCAATTTCACCTTCGATAACTTCGTTACCGGTAAAGCCAACCAACTGGCGCGCGCCGGTGCAATCCAGGTGGCCGAATCGCCCGGCATTGCGTATAACCCGCTTTTTATCTATGGCGGCGTCGGCTTGGGGAAAACCCATCTGATCCAGGCGATCGGCAATTACGTGCAGGCAAATGACAGGAGCGCGAAAATCCGCTACGTGCATGCGGAAAAATACGTGTCCGACGTGGTCAGCGCCTACCAGCACAAAGCGTTCGATAAGTTCAAGCTGTACTATCATTCGCTCGACCTGCTGCTGGTGGACGATGTGCAATTCTTCGGCGGAAAGAACCGCACGCAGGAAGAGTTTTTCTACGCATTCAACGCGCTGGTCGAAACCCACAAACAAGTGATCATCACTTGCGATACCTATCCGAAGGAAATCACCGGCCTGGAAGAACGCCTGGTGTCGCGCTTCGGCTGGGGGTTGACGGTGGCGGTAGAGCCGCCGGAACTGGAAATGCGCGTGGCGATTCTGCTGAAAAAAGCGGAGATGTAAAAAATCCGCCTGGACGAAAATGTCGCGTTTTTCATCGCCAAGCATATCCGTTCCAATGTTCGCGAACTGGAAGGCGCATTGAAACGCGTACTGGCTTTCTCGCGCTTTATCGGTCAGGAAATCACGCTGGATCTGGCGAAAGAAGCATTGAAGGACTTGCTCGCTGTGCAAAGCCGGCAGATTTCGATCGAAAACATCCAGAAAACCGTCGCCGATTATTACAAAATCAAAGTATCGGAAATGTACTCCAAGAAACGCTCGCGCATCGTCGCACGGCCGCGGCAGATGGCGATGGCCATCGCCAAGGAACTGACTTCGCTGAGTCTGCCGGATATCGGCGAAGCATTCGGCGGGCGGGATCACACCACCGTGTTGCACGGCTACCGGAAAATTAACGAACTGCGCGTTTCCGATCCGGTTGTAAGCCGGGATTTCAATGCGCTGATACTTATTTTACGGGGTTAATAACTATTGAATAGTTTGTGCATAACATCGTGATAAAAAAATCCGCTCTTTTTATCCACAAACTATCCAAGCGGTATACAACCGCCATACAGACAAATTTTTTATGCTATCTATCTGAAATTAAGAAGAAGTTAAAAACAATCCAAAAGAATTGCAGACCTTATTTAATTACTACTATTTTTTTATTTAAATGCTTTTAATTAAAACCCATCGGGATACATTGCTGAAACCGTTACAAACGGTAACCGGAATCGTCGAACGCCGTCAGACATTGCCCATCTTATCCAATGTGCTGATCCGGCAAAATGCGGAAAAGACCTCTTTTTTGACCACTGATCTGGAAATCCAGATTAAAACGGTCGCGACAATAGATTTAGCGTCCAAGCAGGATTTTTCCCTGACGGTTTCCGCGAAAAAATTACAAGACATACTCCGTTCGCTATCGGTTGACGCCGAAGTGACCTTGACGCGCCAGGATGATCACCTGTACGTCAAATCGGGCAAGAGTGCGTTCAATTTGCAAATACTGCCGGCGGAAGATTTTCCGGAAGTGGCGGAAGAATCCGAGTCCGAAAATGCCATTACGCTGAAACAGCAAGAACTGAAAAATCTGCTGCACCATGTGCAATTTGCCGTCGCCCAACAAGACATCCGCTACTATCTGAACGGGCTATTGCTGTTGACCGACGGAAAGCAACTGATCAGCGTCGGCACCGACGGGCACCGTCTTGCGTACATCGCAGCCGCGCTGGATCAAACGCAGAAAAAACAGGAAGTCATTTTGCCGCGTAAAGCGGTGTTTGAATTATCGAAATTGCTGGAAGACAGCGAAGAGCCGGTTACCATCGGTTATTTTCAAAACAAAGTGCGTTTTTCCTTTTCCGGTATCGTGCTGACTTCCAAAGTCATCGACGGTAAGTTTCCCGATTACAACCGGGTGATTCCGACGCGCAATAACAAACAATTTGAAATTAACCGTCTGCTGTTTTTGCAGGCATTGCAACGCGTCTCCATTCTGTCCAACCAAAGTGAGAAATTCCGCGGCGTGCGCCTGATCGTCGGCGAAAACAATCTGCGCATCGTGTGTAAAAACAGTGAGCAGGAAGAAGCCGAAGACGATCTGGAAATCGCCTACAGCGACGAAGCGGTGGATATCAGTCTGAATATCACTTATCTGCTCGATCTGCTGAACAATGTGAACAGCGAAACCATCCAATGCGCGTTTGAAAACGCCAACAGCAGCGTGTTGATGACGATACCTGGCAACGATGCGTTTAAATACATTGTCATGCCGATGAGAATTTGACGGCGTGGAGCAAAAATACAGCCCGGCCCGTAACCATCGCAGCACAACCCTTCAATCCGATAACCGTAGACTACCTTAACCGATGAGCGATCAAAATCCCAACGTACCGAAAGAAAATCCGAGCGATTACGATTCCGAAAGCATCAAAATCCTGAAAGGACTGGACGCCGTACGCAAACGGCCCGGCATGTATATTGGCGACACCAGCGACGGCACCGGTTTGCACCACATGGTGTTCGAGGTGGTCGATAACGCCATCGATGAAGCATTGGCCGGGCATTGCGATGAAATAACCGTGACCATTCACCCGGATAACTCGGTCAGTGTGCTCGACAACGGCCGCGGCATTCCGACCGGCATCAAGCACGACGACGAATTGAAACGTTCCGCGGCGGAAATCGTCATGACCGAGCTGCACGCCGGCGGTAAGTTCGACGACAATTCGTACAAGGTGTCCGGCGGTTTGCACGGTGTTGGCGTGTCGGTGGTCAATGCGCTGTCGGAGTGGTTAAAACTAACCATCCGCCGCGACGGTAAGGTGCATCACATGGAATTCCGCATGGGCGTGCCGGTCAAGCCGCTGGAAGTGATCGGCGAAAGCGAGCGGCACGGCACCGAAGTGCATTTTCTCGCCAGCAAGGACATTTTCGGCCTTGTCGAATTCCATTACGATATTTTCGCCAAACGCCTGCGCGAGCTGTCGTTTTTGAACAATGGCGTGAAAATCCATTTGATCGACCAGCGTACCGGCAAGGACGAAAATTTCGCCTTTACCGGCGGCATCAAAAATTTCGTCGAATACATCAACCGCAGTAAAACCGTGCTGCATCCGGCGGTTTTTTACACCACCAGCGCCAAGGACAATATCACCGTCGAAGTT
>JAFEEV010000026.1 GCA_018240935.1 Pseudomonadota bacterium | reverse complement strand
GCTGGCCATTCGTCGCCGCTCGCCACCGGAGAGTGCCACGCCGCGTTCACCTATACGCGCGTCGTAGTCGGTGCGGCCTTTGATGTCGCGTAACGCCAGGATGAATTCATGCGCTTGCGCTTGCTTGGCGGCCGCGATCATTTGTTCGTCGGTGGCATCCGGACGGCCGAACAAAATGTTGTCGCGCACCGAGCGGTGCAACAGTGAAGTGTCTTGCGTCACCATGGCGATATTGGCGCGCAGGCTGTCTTGCGTGACCCTATGGATATCTTGTCCGTCGATGGTGATGCTGCCGTGCTGAACGTCGTAGAAGCGCAACAACAGGTTGACGAAAGTCGATTTGCCCGCGCCCGAACGGCCGACGATACCGACTTTTTCACCGGCCGCGATATGCAGATTGAGATCGGAAAAAATGCGCAGCAATTCCTGCTGCTCCGGGTGGTAGGAAAAAACGACGTGATTGAAATCAATCGCGCCGCGCTGCACAACCAGTTCCTTGGCATCCGGAACATCGGTAACGAGTTGCGGGCTGGAGATAGTGTTGATGCCGTCCTGCACGGTGCCCATATTCTCAAATAGCATGTTGACTTCCCACATGATCCAATGCGACATGCCGGTCATGCGGATCGCCAGGCTCATGACGATGGCGATCGCGCCCGGACCGATATTGCCTTGCAGCCATAGGGCAAGCCCCAATGCGCCGGTTGCGAACACCATCAGCATATTGATGGTCCAGACGCTGAAGTTCAGACCGGTCGCCAGGCGCATTTGCGGATAAACCGTGGCCATGAATTCTTGCATGCCGGCTTGGGCGTAAGCCGATTCCCGCTGGCTGCGGGAAAACAATTTCAGCGTCAGGATATTGGTGTAACTGTCGACGATGCGGCCGGTCATCAAGGCGCGCGCATCGGCTTGCAAAGTGGAAATGCGTTTTAAGCGCGGCACGAAATACCACAGGATACCGATATACAAAATCAACCATACCAGTAAAGGCAAGCAGAGGTACGGATCGGCGTTGAGCACCAGCAACAGGGTCGTCGTCAGATAAATGATGACGAACAAAATGACGTCGAGCAATTTCAGTACTGTTTCGCGCACCGCCAGCGCGGTTTGCATGACTTTGGTGGCGATCCGTCCGCTGAATTCATATTGAAAAAACGCATAACTCTGGTTGAGCAGATAGCGGTGCGATAACCAGCGCACCCGCATCGGGAAATTGCCCATCAGCATCTGGTTGATGACCATGGCGTGTGCCAGTACCAGCACGGGAATCCAGAGCAGAATGAAAACCGACATGCCCAGCAGCGTCGGCCATTCGCTTGCAAAGAAGTGTTCGGTTTTCTGCTCCGCCAGCCAATCGACCATTTGCCCGACCAAGCTGTAGAGCATCGCTTCGCTGATGGCCAAAAGCGTGGTCAGCAGCGCCAGTATGGCGAGATAGCGCTCGATGCCGCGAATGTAATGGCGGCAGAATTGAAATAACCCCTTGGGCGGCTCAACCGGGTGTTCCGGCGGATACGGATCGATCAGTCGCTCAAAGAAGCCGAACATATTTCAGAGTGCTCTCGGTTGCGGGGTTAACTGCTGCTGAGTTGCTCGAAAATGCGGAATCCGGCCACATAAGTACCGATAGCGGCGCCGAGCGACGATAAAATGAAAATCAATAAAACGCGCGTGACTTGATTATTCCACCAGCCTTTTAAGCTGGTGGTGTCGGTTCTGAGGCGGTTGAAATCGCTGACCTTGGGCTTGCGCAAGTAGGCTTCAACAGCGGCTACGACCATCCCGGCGCCGATGGCGGGATGCAACGTTGTGATGGGAGCCGCTAGAAAAGCGCTCAGAATGGATAGCGGATGCGCAAAAGCGATGGCTGTCCCGGCCGCGGACAATCCGCCGGTTATCAGCACCCAATCCATGACCATGCCGATGCCGATTTCCGGGCTTTGCATGAAGCCAAAAGCGAAACCGGCCAGAACGAACAGCACAATCAGCCAGGGTATGAACTTGAGCCACGCCGATGGCGGTGGAATGGTATCCAATTGCGCAATGCGTTCATCCGGATTGTTGATGGCGTGTTCTTCAAATTGCCGCGCCATGCCGTTCAAATGACCGGCGCCGACCACTGCCAAAACATGCCGGTAATTGCTCTCCCTGCATTCTTTGATGAGCCGCGCGGTCATGTATTCATCCCGTTCGCTGATCAGCGGGCGGAACAAGTCTTTTTCGTCTTCGGCGAATTGCGAGAAAGAACTTTCCAATACATCGCCTTCCTTTAACCGTTCAATTTCCGCGGCGCTGAATTTTTCCTGACTGATGACGCTGGCGATCAGACCGGCAAAAATGTTGATGCGCTTCCACCAAGGCACGCTGTGATAAATCCGTTTCATGGTCGTGCCGATTTCGCGGTCGATCAACAGCACCGGTAATTGGGCTGCTTGCGCATCTTTGATGGCAACGCGCATTTCCGCGCCCGGTTCGATGCCGAATTGCTCCGCCATGCGCTGCTGAAAAGCGCCGAGCGCAAGACTGGCGGCAACCATACTGGCTTGACCGCTTTTGATCACCTGGAATAAATCCATTTTGGCCATGGCGTCGGGATTTACGATCGCTCTATGCCTGCTTGGACATAATTCCACCGCCACGGCATCGTACTGTCCGGTGGCGATGAGCTCTTGAACCTTATCCGCGCTGGCTTTTGAAACATGCGCGGTGCCCAGTAAGGTAATGCTGCTGCTACCGATCTTGACGGTCTTGGCCGGCTCAGTTTGTGCGCCATTTTCCTGGATTAAGGAAGTCGTTTGTTCTTCTGTATTAATCATATGTTACGGTTAAAAATCATCGAAAATGCGGAAATGGATAACCACGGCAACAGCGGAGATTATCACGGCGCCAATCAAAACGTAATCAAATGCAACGTAAATTAGACAGCACTAAGTAATGAATATTCTGGCGGGACAATTGCAGTACACGTGTACTAACAAATGGGGAGGAATGTTCTATGTACTTAGAAAAATCCAAACTTATAATGGAACACGCTGTAT
>JAFEEV010000269.1 GCA_018240935.1 Pseudomonadota bacterium | reverse complement strand
GGTTATGAAACACATTCCGGAATAAATAGCGCCTTTTGCTTGCGCTGATCGTGCAATCAAAAGAATGGTTTTACTGCTATTCTCGCGACTCGATACGGTGCGTTATTGTCGTTTCATCCCAAAGCAAGCGGTATAATTGGCGGATATTTCCCGATAATTGATTTGCAGGGATGTTTCCGGCTGGTGCGTGAGATGGCCGGTAAATTCCGTGTGGAACCAATTATTCATGCGGTTATCTCAGGTTTATGCTTTATTTGATACTGATTACTGTCTTTGCCGCGCTCATCGTGGGACCTTCCTACTGGGTTAAGCATACCCTGGAAAAATACAGTCATCCCGATGACCGTTATCCGGGTACGGGCGCCGAATTGGCGCGCATTCTGCTGGATTGGGCCAATTTACAGGCTGTGAAGGTTGAAGTGTCGGAGCAAGGCGATCACTATGATCCGATTGCCAAAGCGGTGCGCTTGACAGCGGATAAATTCAACGGTAAATCACTGACCGCGATTACCGTGGCGGCGCATGAAGTCGGACACGCCATCCAGGACCGGGATGGTTATGTGCCGCTCAAATTGCGTACGCGCTTGGTGCAAATGGCGGTTCCGGCGGAGAAATTGGGTGCGGCGATTTTGATGATCGCACCTGTCATCGCGGTGGCGGCGCGCGCGCCGGTCGCCGGCGCGTTGTTTTTGGCGGGCGGCTTGTTAACACTGGGAGTCTCTACGGTCATCCATATGTTCACATTGCCGATGGAGCTGCATGCCAGTTTTGCGCGCGCATTGCCGATGCTGGAGCAGGGCGGGTATCTGATGCCCGGAGACGAGCCGCATGCGCGCAGGATTTTGCGTGCCGCCGCATGGACGTATGTTGCCGCTTCGCTGATGGCGTTGCTCAATATCGGCCGCTGGTGGGCGATTTTGCGGCGCTAGGAAGCTTGGGGAAAGCGACCGGCCGATGTTGACCAGAAAAAATCGGACGGAAAATGCAATTGGCAATGATAGAAGCGCATTCTGGGTCTGGTTTCAAGGTAACATGGCGGCGAATGCAGCAGTTCTTAAGCGCTTTTTTGATTGCGGAGAAGCGGTAAAATCTTCCTTGTTTGTGATAGTTGCCTTCTTGACCCTGTCAAATAAGCAACTTACCATGTAAAGCTCAATGTGAATTTAGTGGCGTATCTGTAGGGAATCAAAAATCTTTTTAGTTAAGGAACGAATATGATGCATTTGTTTGAGCAACACCAGGCAAAAGCTGAGCGTGGCTTTACACTGCTTGAGTTACTCGTGGTGATGGTGATCATCGGTTTGCTGGCTGCCTATGTCGGGCCTAAGTATTTTTCTCAAGTCGGCAAGTCGGAAATTAAAATGGCGCAAGCGCAAATCGATGCGCTGGAAAAGGCATTGCATCAATACCGCTTGGATGTCGGAACCTACCCGGCCACGGAGCAGGGATTGGCCGCGCTGGTCAATCGGCCGAACAACGAAGCGCGCTGGCAAGGGCCTTATCTGTCCAAGCTGCCGCCAGCCGACCCGTGGGGCCGTCCTTATGTGTACAAATATCCCGGTGAACGCGCCGAGTTCGACTTGTTGTCCTATGGCAAGGATGGACAGCCGGGCGGCGAAGGCGAAGCGGCTGACATAACGAACTGGTAAATTCGCGTAATGCGTTATGAAGTGAAAGCTGTGATGTCCGGGCAAGGCGCCGTGCATCTTGAACTGGAAGCGAACAGCGAGGAAGAAGCCCGCCGTCAGGTGACGGAACAAGGCGGCATGGTTCTGAGCATACGCCGCAGCTTTTCCGGTTTTTCGCTGAAGGCGAAGAGTCATTTCCCGCTGGTTCACTTCAGCCAGGAATTGCTGTCGCTGCAAACCGCAGGGTTGAGTTTGGTGGAAAGTATCGAAACGCTGCTGGAAAAAGAACAGGACGCCGGCAACCGCAAAATTATCCAAACTATCCTCGACAGACTGTACGAAGGGGTGACGTTCTCGCAAGCGCTGGAGGAATTTCCGCAGGCTTTCCCGCCGCTTTATATCGCCACGGTTCGCGCCAGCGAACGCACCGGCGATCTGGCCGAGGCGTTGACACGCTTTATTACTTACCAGACACAGATGGATTTCGTGCGTAAAAAGCTGGTCGGCGCATCGATTTATCCGGTGTTGTTATTGGTCATCGGTTTTCTGGTTTCCATTTTTCTGATGGTTTTTGTGGTGCCGAAATTCAGCGCCATCTATGACGACATGGGCAGCGATTTGCCCTGGCTGTCACTGCTGCTGATTAAATGGGGGCAATTCGTGCACGAACGCGGCTGGGAATTGGCCATTGCCGCGCTGGCCCTGCTGGTTGCGGCGGGATACACGGTGACCCGGCAGTCCTTCCGCGCCAATATGTTGCAATTATTATGGCGCATACCGGCGATTGGCGAACACATGCGCGTTTATCAATTGGCGCGTTTTTACAAAACACTGGGCATGTTGCTGCGCGGCGGCATACCGGTCACGCAAGCGCTGGACATGGTCAGCGGGTTGCTGCAAGCGCATTTCCGGCCCAAAGTCGCGGCCGCCGCCAAACATATCCGCGAAGGTAAAACGATTTCCAGCGCGATGGAAGTGGAAGGATTGACAACCGCGGTAGGCAACCGCATGCTGCGCGTCGGTGAAAGAACAGGTCTGATGGGCGATATGATGGAACGGATCGGCAATTTTCACGACGAGGAGATCGCCCGTTGGGTGGAGTGGACAACCAAATTGATTGAGCCGCTGTTGATGGCGGTCATCGGTATCGTAATCGGCGGAATTATTATTCTCATGTATATGCCCATATTCGAATTGGCGGGAAGTATCAATTGATGGACGCGGCCGTGCACTCTGAAAGCAAGCCGCCGATGGATATCGGTCATCTGGCTGCGGCGCGGCAGAAAGCCTTCGAGCAGGGCGTTTCCGTTATTCAGATCCTGGAAGAAAGTGGCGCTTATACGCCCGATGAACTCATCCGGCAGCTCGGACAGCTGTTGCATATGCCGATGCTGGATATGAAAGCGATCCATGCGCTCAACCCGGCTTTCGATATTTTGCCGTT
>JAFEEV010000268.1 GCA_018240935.1 Pseudomonadota bacterium | reverse complement strand
GGCCGTTCGGGTGCGGGCAAATCGACTTTCGTCAATCTGCTGTTGCGTTTTTACGACGTGCAGCACGGCAGCATCACCATCGACGGACAAGATATCCATAGGGTCACGCAAGACAGCCTGCGCGCTAATATCGCCATGGTGACGCAAGACAGTTCACTGTTGCACCGCTCGGTGCGCGACAACATTTTGTTCGGCCGTCCGGATGCCACCGACGATCAAATGATCGCGGCCGCCAAACAAGCGCAGGCGCATGAATTCATCCTGGCATTGCGCGACATTAAAGGCCGCACCGGCTACGACGCGCATGTCGGTGAACGCGGCGTCACACTCTCCGGCGGCCAGCGGCAACGCATCGCCATCGCCCGCGTGCTGCTCAAGAATGCGCCCATTTTGGTGCTGGATGAAGCCACCTCGGCGCTGGATTCGGAAGTCGAAGCAGGTATCCAGCAAAGCCTGTATCAATTGATGGAAGGCAAAACGGTGATCGCCATCGCGCATCGCTTATCCACCATCGCGGCGATGGACCGGCTCATCGTTTTCGACAAGGGCAAAATCGTCGAGCAAGGCAGTCACGCCAAACTCATCGCCAACAACCAGCTCTACGCGCAACTGTGGAACCATCAATCGGGCGGATTCCTGGGAGTACTGGATAATCAGTAAATCGACACCGGCATCGCCGCTGGTATAGCGCCAAAGTAACACTCAATTCTCCATTTATTCCAATTTTTCAGGCGAATGGGGCGACACTATAATTCCGGGTAGGGCATCGCATATCCGTAATTATTGTCAAAATTTTGTATACATTTTTTATGAGCGTCATCTCCACGCAACAAGCGGCACGGACACGTTTAACGCAACTGTGCATGCTGTTTTTTCTACTCCATTGCTCCCCGGATAATGCGTTTACAGCTCAAAACACGCCTCTAAAGCAAGACATTTCCGATAGCTCGCTTGCGGAACTGATGAATACAAAAATATCGACCGTTGCGCGCAAACCACAAACCTTAAGCGATACACCCGCCGCAGTTTTTGTCATCTCCCAGGAAGATATCCGCCGCTCCAGCGCCAATAGCATTCCTGAATTGTTGCGCATGGCCCCCGGTTTGTCCGTGGCGCGTATCGACGCCAATAAATGGTCGGTGACTTCGCGCGGGGACAGCGGGCGCTTCGCAGATGACTTGCTGGTGATGCTCGATGGCCGCACCGTTTATTCCCCGCTATTTGCCGGAACATTCTGGGAAACACTCGATCTTCCATTGGAAGATATCGACCGCATCGAAATCATTCGCGGACCCGGCGGCACGATATGGGGCGCCAACGCCGCCAACGGCGCCATCCACATTATTACCAAGCACGCGAGAACAACCCAGGGTAACTTAGTCACCTCGGGCGGCGGCAGCGAAGAACGCGGTTTTGCCACGCTGCGGCACGGCGGGAAAATCGGCGAGAATTTTTACTACCGCCTCTTCACCAAGGGATTCACGCGCGATAACAGTTTTAATCCGAATGGAGCCAACGATAGCTGGCGCATGGGAACCGTTGGTTTCCGCGCCGATTGGGATATCAACGATAACAATGCAATCTTCTTCCGCGGCCAATATTACGGCGGCAAGGCCGGTCAAAATACCATGCTGTTCAATCCGGAAGCGCCCGAACCAATTACCACGCGCGCCGAAGACGCCAATCTGGCCGGAGGGCATGCAGTGGTGCGCTGGCGGCGCACCACCGGTGAACGAGCAAGTACCGAGCTGCAAATTTATTACGATCGCACGCATCGTGACGAACTGTCTTTCCGCGAAACCCGCCAAACGGTCGATGTGGATTTTCAGCATCGTTTCCCTTTGAAAATTCCCTTTATTCCTTTGCAGCAGGATATCGTCTGGGGTGGTGGCTATCGTTGGTCAATAGACCATCTGGGCGTAGGCTTGCCAATCTCTTTTGATCCCGCGCGGCGCAATTTACAGACTGGTAATGTGTTCATACAAACCGACATGCCGCTGGTGGAAGACCGGCTAAAACTGACCACAGGAATTAAATTTCTCGACAACACCTACTCACACGGAAACTTTTTGCCTAATTTCCGCTTATTGTGGACACCCGATAGTAAACAATCCATTTGGGCTTCGGCAACCCGCTCGATTCGCCTGCCGTCCCGTTTTGAGCGTGACGGCAATCAACTAATCCGCGATGGCGCCGAATTTATCCGCCTTATCAGCAATCCGCACCTGCTGGCCGAAACCTTGTGGGGATATGAAGCCGGGTACCGGCGCCAATTCACCAAGGATTGGTCGATCGATATCGCCGGTTTCTTCAACGACTACAGTCATGCCGACAGCGAGCGGGAGATTGCGCCAGCCACGATCCAATTAACCGATCAGCGTCATACGCATATCTTTGGCTTTGAAATTTACAGTCAATGGAATGCGTTTGATCGATTGCGTTTCATGCCCAGTTATAGCCACTTGCAAGTAAGGAACCGGGTGCCGCTGGGGCAGGAAGCCGAATCGGGCGAAGACCCCAAACATCAATTCACCTTGCGCACTCAACTGGATGTGGCCAAGAACATTGAACTCGATGCGTTTTTCCGTCACATCAATAAACTGCCCGGTTTGGGCGTAGCCAGTTATCAAACATTGGACTTGCGCTTGGCGTGGAAACCGAAGCCAGGCATGGAGGTATCCGTAATCGGACAGAACTTGCTGCAATCGCACCATCCGGAGTTTGCGCCGGAGGTAATTCCGACGATGCCGGTGCAGATTCAGCGCGGCGTTTTTGGCCGGTTTACCTGGCGCTTCTAAAAACATCGCATGATGACGGCGCAGCTGACCTTCTTCCGGCAACTTTACAGCGTATTCGCATCCCGGATACCTCTTGCAATTGCATGGCTGCTATGCTTTTTAGCCAGCATCGGCTGTCCATCAGACGCATACGCGGATGAAGCGGCCGAGTACACATTAAAAGGCGCTTTTTTGTACAACTTCGCGCTGTTCACTGCCTGGCCCGAGCACACGGCAGAGAATTTTAATCTCTGCATTTACGGCCAAGATCCTTTCAATCGAGATCTCGATTTACTGATGAAGAAAAAAAGTATCAATGAACGCAAAGTACTCATTCATAGGATAGGCACGCTGGACCAACTCGATCAATGCCAGCTGGTTTTCATTTCCCGGGCCGCAATCGGCCATTTGACCAAAGTCATCGGCGCCCTTCAGGATAAACCGGTCTTAACCGTAACCGACAGCCCCGGTGCCAGTCAGCACGGCGCCGTGCTCAACATGAATGTCAATGACGACAAGGTCACATTTGAGGCCAACCTGATTGCTGCAAGAAAGGCGGGATTAAATTTAAGTTCTCAGCTGCTGCGCTTGGCCACAGAAGTACGTCAGTAGCAACCGCAATCCATCCCGCATTCAATCGATTATCAGTTCAATTGCGCTGCACACATCGCGACATATCAAGAATTCTTAAGTAAGCTCTGAAAAACGACTGCGCTCGGTCATGCTGCGTTGAAATCAGACTCAAAATGCTCATTTACATCTTGTAAACTGCGCTTTTTCATCTGATTTCGCCTTGCCTGACCGTCGCTCGCTACCTTTTTCAGAGCTTCCTTAAGTGAATACTTGAATTAAAATAGGAAAAATCCTACTTTTCGTTTCTTTGATTGTCAGTACTGCATGCTTTAATCCCAACATTTGAGAATCAATCCTGCTGATCATGCTTCCGCCCCAGAAGAAATTTCCTTTCATCCCAAATTTTCATGCAAGAGCGCAACTATTGGTTTACTTATTTTGCATGCAATCGCTGCTGGCTTACGCGGCCAAGGATCTGGAGCAGATGAGCTTAGAACAGCTGATGAATATCAGCATTGTCGGCGCTTCCAAATATGAGCAGAAACAACAGCAGGTAGCGGCGGCCGTCAGCGTCATTACGCGCAAGGATATCCGGACCTATGGCTGGCGTACGCTGAATCAGGCTTTGGCCAGCCTGCCGGGCGTTCATCCCACCTACGATTATCAATACGAATACCTGGGCACGCGCGGTTTTGGATTGCCGGGGGATTTCAATTCGCGCGTGCTGATCACCATCAACGGTAACCGCATCAACGATGCCACCTACGATCAAGGACCGACCGGGCGGGATTTTCCGCTTGATATCGATCTGATCGAGCGCATCGAATTTATTCCCGGCCCCGGCAGCGCAGTGTACGGCCAAAATGCCATGCTCGGCGTGGTCAATATCGTGACCCGCAAAGGCGCCGATGTGCAGGGCGCAGAATTGTCGGCCTCGTACCAAACCGCCGAAGTCATGCCGCAAGAGCGCGTTACATTGGGTAAACAATTCGATAACGGTACCGATGCGCTCATTTCCTTCTCCGGTTTGCAATCACGCGGCGCAGATCGGTTCTTTGAATTCGGCGATTCCGGTATTTCCGGCATGGCACACCGCATGGACGGTGAAAACGTCAAACAAATGTTCGCACGCGCCTCGCATGGCCCGCTGTCGTTCGATTTTATCTACGGTAACCGGCGCAAAGATGATCCCACCGGCATGTTTTTCTCCGATCCGCTTACAGGCGGCCAGTTTCAGCGCGACCGCCGTCTCAATACGCAAATCCAGTACAACGATCATTTCCTTAACGACACGCTCAATGTCATGGGCCGGTTGTTTCTCGGCCAATACCGTTACG
>JAFEEV010000267.1 GCA_018240935.1 Pseudomonadota bacterium | reverse complement strand
TAAAACCATGGGGTTGGATCTTTGGGGTCACGTTCTTTGGCGAGATCGAATTGTGTACTGGCAAGTGGATAGCGCTTTTCCTCAAAATAGGCTTTACCCAGATAGCTGCGGATAAGCGAATTCACCGGATCCAGGCTGGCGGCAATTTCCAGTTCGATGCGTCCGGCTTCCAGGTTGCCTTGACGAATCAAAGCAATCCCTAATCCAAGCCGTGGCATGGGATCGGCCTGATCTAATGCAATGGCCCAGTGGAAAGCATCTTTCGCAGTTTGGGTATCGATTTGCAGCAGATGAGCAAAGCCCAATACCGTTTGAGTTTTGGCCAGATCCGGCTGCAAACCGGCTGCATGCTGCGCTGCATCCAGTGCGCGATCCAGATACCCTACTGACATCTGCAATTCAGCCAGTCTTGCCCAGGCAAGTGCGTTGTTTGCATCCAGTGCGATTGCTTTTTGCACACTTTCGAGCGCCAAATCGATTTCAAAATGCGCTTGTTGTGTATAAGAAAGCGCTAAATGCCCAGCAGCCGATTCTTGATCGAACGTGATCGCCTTGTTAGCCAGTTCGAGTGCCTGGTCTTTGTCATTTTGCACGACGGCGATAATAGCCAGCAGTGCATGTGCATTGCTGTTATCAGGTTCAAGTTGCAAAACTTGCTGGATAACTTCCTTGGCTTCTTCAGCTTGTCCGGCGGTCAATAACCGGCTTGCTTGCCGGATCAAAGCGCTAGCATTGCCTTTATTATCCTGCCAGTAATTTAGGATAACAGGGTAATACAATGCCCACTGCACCGCGTCGGCCGGGCTGATGATGATTTCTTTGCGCGGTGCTTGCCCTTTGTATGTAATCGCAGCTTCATGATCATGTAGGAGTAGGCTTCCCACTTCATTGCTGACAGATACTTTGCCTTCATACACGACAACTTCAGTATTGTTTTCCTTAAGACCGACAAAAAATTCTGTTCCTTCGACACTGGCGTTAACAAAAGGGGTTCTTATCTTGAATGGCCTCGGCGTGCGCGTGATGATGTGGATCGCGCCTTCGAATAAATCCAGTAGCGAGGTACCTCGTTCTTCTTGAACTTCAGGAAATGTGATGCTGGTTTTCTGGTCAAGACGCAGCATGCTGTCGTTGCTTAAGCGCAGTGCTGCGCGGCTTTGCGCTCGGGCGCGGATCATATCGCCTGCGCAAAGAACGATATCCATACCGGCTTGTTGCCAGACGTTCTCTTGAGCCCGGCGTATTTCGATTATTCCCTGCATCGATACCACACGCGCCACTTCCGTTTTGCACGCCGATGCTGCATGCGATTTGGCTATCAAGGCCATCCAGCAAGTCACTGTAAAAACAGTGAGCATCATCGCCGAGAATTTTCTTCGGGATGCATAAATCGCGATCGCCCAGCCTATTTTCATTCTTGATCTTTCTTTCTATTCGCCAAACGAATTAACGAATAATGAGTGAGTATTTGTTTATAAAAAACTGAATATTAAGCGACTTACTTTATGCACGTTCCTATTGTACGGAATGAGCGGCCTTATAACTAGCCAGGAAATATGACTTATATCAAACCCGGCTGAATTTTAATTACGGGTTTGATATTTGTCTGTGATATTTCTCACAGAAAAGTCTTCGCAGCTTTGTGGTTGATTTTTGTGTAAACATCCCAAGGATTACTTGCTGTCAATTCTGAGAATAGGCCACGAAGTTGCGGGCGATTCATTTTGATATTTTGTACACAGTGTCAGAAAGTAATGCGTAGGGCCGTCTGATGGAAATAGGCTCAGAATTTCATGAAAATATTGACTGGCTTCCTGCCATTTCTTTAGTTGGAAGGCGTTTAAAGCGTTTGTGAAGGTTTCGCATAACCATAATTGCGGCTTACTGGCGGATTGCCGGTAAGCAACGAGCTCAAACAGTTCAACCGGTTTAATCCTTCCGGGTAAGGCAAAGCTCCCCAGCGGGCGCATCAGAAAATCATCCAATCCTTCGGTGACATCGCCCGATAGCAGAATACTGGTTTTTAAAATCTTATTGGCGCCCTGAATTCGATTGGCTGTATTCACGACATCGCCTGTAACGCGGTAAATGCCGTCCCCTTTTTTTAAAGACATAGCGCCGGAATGCAAACCGATTCTGGTGGGCAGCGGGGGATTATTCCGTTTGTTAAAACGCAAAATTGCGGCATTGAGGTCAAGCGCCGCCTTGCATGCACGAAACCTGTCTGTAGCGTCCGGTGTTTTTTTGATCCAGCTAAAAAGTTTTGACGCGTGTGGATTTTCCGGCTCTTTATTCCAGATGGAAAGTGAAGAATCTCCGGTGGTATCCATAACCCTGCCATGATGCTGAACAATAGGATTCTTTAACGCAGCGCGATAATCCGTCATCAGCGTCTCCAGCGCGGAAGGGGTCATTGTTTCGGCCAGTGTCGTGTAGCCCGCAATATCGGTTGTTAGACATGTCCCCGAGAACACGCCGTCCCGTTTTTCGATAATTGCATCCAGCTCTCCGTCCGGTCCGGATTTGCCGATAAATTCCTCAAGAGCAAGAACCTTTAACGCCCAAACCAGCAATAATGTAAACAAAACGAGCGCGGCCGGTATGATAAGCGGTAGCCATATCATGGCATTCTTAAAGAAAGCGTAGGCGATAAATGTGTAGATGCAGAGAAGAAGCAGGCTGAAAACGATAGTTTTCCGGGTGGTTAAGATTTGAGCCGACAATCCCACGGTAAAGCCAAATAGAAATAAAATGCTCAAATTACCCGCGGCTGACAGTGGTCTGATTGGCTTATTTTCCAGTAAATTGGCGAAAGCGGTTGCGGTAATTTCGACGCCGCTGATGTAAAGCCCATCCGGACTGGAAAATACCGTGGGATAATCGTCCCTGACAATATCTTGTTCGGATTGCGTAGCGCCCGAAAATCCGACGAAAACAATCTTATTCTTTAAATCTTCCCGTTCCAATGGATGATCCCGGCGATCTGTATCCAATTGCAGCGCTTGGTAATAGGGGATGGTTTTTATACTGCGTGGTGGACCATAAAAATTCAGGTAGCGGATCGGATCACCGGAATAGACTTCGAGCAGCGAACGGATCACTCTTTTTCCTCCCGCATTTAAACGACTGTCGCGATCCAGATTCTCTTTCAGTTGTGATGCCAGCCGCGGGTTGCTGACAAACATATTGCGTAGCGTCAGGATCAGATCGTCGATATCCGCTTCGTCCATCCGGGCAGGCAGCTGCGCTGCAAGCTGCGGGTTTGACGAGCTGAGCAACCGAACGAAGTCACCGTATAACGGGGATGCATAGAGCTGCATTACAACAACCGGCACTGTGGGAATATCACCGGCATTCGGCTTAAAAGTCCAATAATGATGAACTCTTTCCGCTTTGGGCAATGTAAAAGGCGCGCGCGCTTTTGCCGCATCAGCAATAAGCGGCAGCAATTGCGCGGCGCCTTCACGGATATAGTGGCGCTGAGCCGCGTCATCCTGCTGGTTCACAAGCGCGGAATCCTCATAATCCAGCCGCTCAACCAATACCACGCGGCCCGCTGCTTCGATGGCATTTGCCAGCGCTTCATCGTGTTCCGGTATGTCGCCCGGTGAGTCAAAAATAAGATCAAAAATGATTGCACTGGCGCCTGCTTGCGCCAGCTGATTGATTAAGCGCGCGTGCAAGCTGCGCGGCCATAAGCGCGGCTTGATGGACAGATTAAGTTGATTGGCCGAAGGTTGATCGATCGCGATCACGACGACATCAGCAGGCGCATTGATCGCGCCGCGTACAAGAAACAATGTGCTTAAACCCAATCTTTCTTCCAGCCATGAACCGGCGGGCGACAAATAAATGATTACACCCAGCAGACCGGTAAAAATGCCGAGAAAAAAGTATTTAAGCCATCTGACCATGGATTTAAATCTTATGGATAGGCTGCCATTAAAAATATCAGGGGCGATTATGGGTATTGCAGGGTAACACTACAAGGCTATTTTGCAAGCACCTCCAGGTCTTGAACAGGCTCTTAGGCGGACTGAGAAAAAATGCCGGGGTTTATCGATAGACCTATTTAGAAAGCGCCGCGAACCCCCGCGACAATAGCGCGTCCCGGCAGCGGCGCAATATCCTTCAAGAAAGAAGTATGCACGCGCATATCGCTGTCGAGCAAATTCCGGCCTTGCAAAAACAACGTGTAGTTAACCCATTTTGTGAGTTTCATGTGATACCCTACTTCGGCATTCATCAAGGTATAGCCGGGCGTTTCGGTTTCCAGCACGGCCACGCGATCCTGGCGCACGACGCGCGTCAGGTTAAAATTGCCCGACCAGGCATTCCTCTTCAAATCGAGATCAAAACCGAAGCGTTGCGGCGTTATACGCGGGATATTACCGTTATCCTTCAGCCGGCCGTGGACGATATCGGTAAATAACCGCACATTCAGCATATCGGGCACGACAGCGACAATCGCCTCGGCTTCCAAGCCATAAAACTGCGCGTTCGTTTGCGCATAATCCTGCACCAGGAAAGCGCCTTGAGGATCCAAAACACCTTCCGCATCGACGCGATCCGCAAGTCCGTCGCCATTACTGTCACGGCTTTTTTGAAAGATATAATCGTTGACGTGGTTGTAAAACAAATTGACTTTACCCGTGAGTATCCCCGAAGTTTTTTGCAATGCAATATCGAAATTATTGGAAGTTTCTTTGCCGAGCGTCTGGTTTCCTT
>JAFEEV010000266.1 GCA_018240935.1 Pseudomonadota bacterium | reverse complement strand
TTTCTTCGTCAATATCGTCGTAATCGCCGCCGTTAGCGTCGTCTTTCCGTGATCAACGTGTCCTATCGTACCAACATTCACGTGCGGCTTCGATCGTTCAAATTTACTCTTTGCCATGTCCTGTTTCCCCTTTGCGTGCTTTAACCATACAACTTACATACAACCTATGGAGCCCATGACCAGGATTGAACTGGTGACCTCTCCCTTACCAAGGGAGTGCTCTACCACTGAGCTACATGGGCAAGCATTACAACAACCATTAAACGTTTATCTTCTATCTCACATTTGGAGCGGGTGAAGGGAATCGAACCCTCGTCGTAAGCTTGGAAGGCTTCTGCTCTACCATTGAGCTACACCCGCGCTATCTGCCATTTGCAAGAAGCACAACTAAACTAATTTCAGCAAGCTACACCCTGCCCCCTGCTATTCTTGCTGTATTTCTTAAATTGGTGGAGGGGGAAGGATTCGAACCTTCGAAGGCAGAGCCGTCAGATTTACAGTCTGATCCCTTTGACCGCTCGGGAACCCCTCCGAACGAAACCGCTGATTATGAATATATTGAACTCACAAGTCAATCTTGATTTAACGAGAAGTTATAGATATGCAGTAATCGATTTCATCTATAACATTTACAAGCAACGAGTTTACGTTAAATTGCGAGTGCTTTTAGGCGTCGCAAAATTTCTGAAATAGCAACGTAACTAACCAATAAACACACTCATATTTTTATACTAATCGCACCCTGGGATCAACCAAAGTATATGATATATCGGTAAGAACCAGCCCTAGGATATAAAGCACGGAGCCCAAAAAGACCATCGCCCTTACTATGGCAAAATCCTGCGAGTTGATTGCATCGATGGTATAACTGCCCAACCCTGGTATGCCAAAAAACGATTCGACCAGCAAACTGCCAAGAAACAATAAGGGCACTACGACGACCGCACCGGTTAGAATCGGAATCATTGCATTTCTTAGAACATGCCGGAATAAAACGATACGTTCTGACAATCCCTTTGCTCTGGCTGTTCGCACGTACTCTTTATTCATTTCCTCTAAAAATAAAGTGCGATACCAGCGAATATTGGAACCTGCGCTACTGATTACACCAATAATTACCGGCAGCAACAAAAACTTTGCTGCATCCAATCCCGGCTCATAACCGGATATAGGTACCCAATGCCATAGCTTACTGATCAAAAATTGCCCGATAATAATGTAGAAGAGGCTGGAAATGGACATTAACGCTACACACGATACCACTCCGAAAAAATCAATATAGGTTGCACGAAAAAAAACCATCAGGAGCGCAAAAGTGATATATACGATCAATCCCAGAACAAATACCGGCAATGCAATGATCAAGCTCGGTAGCATTCGCGACTTGATTTCCCGTGCAATATCCCTGCCATCGTCCGCCCGGCCAAAATCGAAGGCAAACATTGATACCGATTTCTCAAAGAAAACAGTGTCAGTCAGTTTACTCAGCCTGTCTGCTTCATGATTAAACAGCAGCGGCTTATCGTAACCTCGCTCTGCTTTCCACTTTTCAATCGCTTCCGGCGTGACATACTTAATGCCGAGCTGCATGCGCGCCATATCATCCGGGGTGTTCACGACAAAAAACAGCACAAATGTGATGAGATTAACACCGATCAGAATCGGTATTGCGTAAAAAATACGTCTGACAATATAACTTAGCATATGGTCTAAATTATGGATTAGAAGCCGTACGCACCGCAGTGCTGCTTTCGTGACGCCGGAAAGCTTTTATTGCCGGAACAATGCTTACCGCCAGCACAACCAGAATTAATGCAAACGGCCATAGAACGGGTTCATTCCATTCCTTTCGTTTTTGCGCTCTTAGCTCAGCATCAATTTTGAAATATTTGAGATTATTATTCGATATTCGATTGGGTTTAACATTCTGATACCATGAGTGATATAAACCATAATCTTTCGGATGATACCCCCACAGCCACGGCGCATCAAAGCGCAAAATATCTATCATGCGATCAATAATCCGCTGCCGCTCCGGTCCATCTTCCATATTTTTCATCTGCTCAAACAGGCGATCATATTCCGCATTGTGATAGTTCGCGGCATTCTCGCCGCTGTTTCCTACTTTACGTTGCGGTCCGTACAATAAAAACAAGAAATTTTCCGCATCCGGATAATCGGCATTCCAGCCCCATTCAAAAATCTGTGCATTCCCTTTCCGGATCTTATCTTGAAAGCGATTGTAGTCAGTACTTCTCACAACCAGTTGGATATTTAACTTCTGAAATTGCTTACGCATCCAATCAAGCCTGGATCGATCTTCGGCGCTACGCGCAGTCACATCAAAATACAAAATGAGCGGCGCACCGGTTCGTTGATCGATCCCATTCGGATAGCCCGCCTGCGCAAGCAAAGCCTTGGCGGTTTGAATGGATTTACGCCGCGATTGACCGTTTACCCAATCATATACCACCGGATTGATACCTTCTTCCCCCTCCCGGTAACCCGCAATACCCGGTGAAATAGGGCTCTGGGCCGGCATACCGCGGCCATTAGCAAAAATCGAAATGAATTCTTCGTAATCGACAGCGATTGAAATCGCTTGCCGCAGCTTTCTGGCCGACTCACGTGATTTTTCATCGCCCCCGCCAACTACCGGATCAAGCATATTAAACCCCATATAATAGGTTGACGCCGCAATAGCCGTCTCCAGTCGTATGCCTTGTTCGGCCATCGCTTCGGTCACCGTCGCTTCACCCTGTCCGATCAATTGAATGGCTTGATCAAAGCTATCCGAACCGATACCGCTGGCATCATAATAGCCTTGCAGGAATTTGTTCCAGCGCGGAATGCTTTCTTTTTCCCGGACAAAGACAATCTTATCGATAAAAGGCAATTTCTTTCCGGCATCCGCTATTAAACCGCTTTCTTCATCCTCGGACGTACCGTCCACCGGATAGTATTCATCATGAAAGTTCGGATTCTTTTCTAACACCATGCGTAAATTGGGATCGTTCTCCGTCAGCATATAGGGACCGGTACCCACAGGGTACCAATCCAGTGTAATATTTTTTTGTATTAATCCCCGCTGCGAATAGAAGCGATCAGCTTCCCAAGGAATCGGCGCAAAAAAAGGCATCGCCAGCCAATAGACAAATTGCGGATATTTACCTATCACGGCTATGCGATAAGTATAACGATCAACCGCTTGCACGCCTTCCAGCGGATAATTCCTTAAATCCAGAAAATCTTTTTCTGCTGATTGATTTTGCTCAGCCTGCTTGAGCACCTCGGCATACTCCCGGAGTCCGGCAATATAATCCGCCATGAGTCCATAAATCGGCGAATGCAATTTTGGATGTGCCAGACGCTTGATCTGATAAACATAATCATCC
>JAFEEV010000265.1 GCA_018240935.1 Pseudomonadota bacterium | reverse complement strand
GTGGAGATGAGGTGTTTCTGCTGAGCGAAAACCAGTCCACATACATTCCGCTCGGGATCACGCATCGACTCGAAAATCCCGGTCGCATTCCGCTTGAATTGATTGAGGTCCAGTCCGGTGCCTATCTCGGCGAAGACGATATCGTCCGGTTCGATGATGTGTACGGACGTCAGGGATCACAGGGTTGATGTGATGACCGTCAGCATCGATTGCTTCAAGGCCTACGACATTCGCGGACGCTTGCCAGACCAGTTGAATGAAAATATTGCATGGCGTATAGGTCGTGCCTTCGCAGCCGAATTATCGCCCCGCACCGTCATCATTGGCCATGACGTGCGCCTGACGAGTCCTGCGCTGGCAGACGCTGTCATGAGAGGATTGAATGAAGGTGGCGTCGATGTCATCGATATCGGCCTCTGTGGGACTGAAGAAGTCTATTTCCAGACCTTTCACCGAGCCGCCATTGGCCAGGCCGTGGATGGCGGTATCATGATTACCGCCAGTCACAATCCGATGGATTATAACGGCATGAAACTCGTTCGTGCCGGAGCTAGGCCGATCAGTGGTGATTCCGGTTTGCTTGCCATTCGAGCGCGTGCAGAGACCAATGAATGGTCGGATGCACGCAGATATGGCAGTGTAAGAACGGATGGTGACAAGCGAGCCTATATTCAGCATCTTCTTAGCTATATCGACACTGAAAATCTGAATCCGCTCAGGATCGTCGTCAATGCCGGCAATGGTGGCGCCGGATTGATTATCGATCAACTCGAAAAATATCTGCCATTTGAATTTGTGAAGGTGTATCACGAACCGGACGGAAGATTCCCGAATGGCATACCGAATCCACTTCTGCCTGAAAACCGAGATGCAACTTCACGAGCCGTACTGACCCATGCTGCAGATTTTGGCATCGCTTGGGATGGGGATTTCGATCGATGCTTCTTTTTCGATGGTCAGGGCAGGTTTATCGAAGGTTATTATCTCGTTGGCTTGCTGGCAACCCAGATGCTGGAGCACGAACCTCATGCTCGTATAATCCATGATCCACGACTGACCTGGAATACGATCGACATGGTCAGAACCGCCGGTGGTGTACCAATCGAATCAAAGACCGGGCATGCTTTCATCAAGGAGCGTATGCGTTCCGAAGATGCCATTTATGGTGGCGAGATGAGTGCACACCATTATTTCAGGGACTTTGCGTACTGCGATTCAGGCATGATTCCATGGTTGTTGATTGCCGAGCGGATAGCCAGAAACGGTCAGACGCTTGCGTCTCTGGTCAATGTACGCATGGCTGCCTATCCGTGTAGTGGTGAAATCAATTTCGTAGTTGCTGACCCCCAGGCAGTGATCGAGAAAATACTTGCACACTATCTGCCGTTGGGCCCAGAAATTGAGCGCATTGATGGAGTAAGTGTGAAATTCGTTGATTGGCGGTTTAATCTCCGGGCATCAAACACTGAACCATTACTCCGGTTGAATGTAGAAAGCCGCGGATGCCCTGAAACAATGATTGCGCGTACGCACGAACTTGCCGGGTTAATCCGAAAGCAAAGCGCACGATGTGGTTGACATCCGGATGTTCTCGATGCGGAACAGGATGTGACGGCTTGCAACAGTACATGACCGCTGGGGTCATCCGGAGTAATATTTCTTGTAAATAAATATCTTGCAGGGCCTGTGTAAAGATTCCTGACAAGATTCGCCTTTATGCGCGAGCGCACGACTGTGACGGCGTTCGTGGGCGCCGGGATGTGAGCAGAACATGCCTCACCCGACACAACCCGCAGGTAAGGCATCATGTTCGACAGCATTCTGGTTGTCTGTATAGGCAACATCTGCCGCAGCCCGATGGGAGAGACACTGCTGCGTGCTGCCCTTCCGGACCGAAACGTGAGTTCTGCCGGCATCGCTGCACTGGTAGGACATCCTGCCGATCCACTGACGCTGGCCGTCCTGCCTGAACAGTGCGCTCAGCTGGAAGCACATCGTGCCCGTCAGCTCACGAGCAGTCTCTGTCGCAGCGCAGATCTGATCTTGGTCATGGAAACCGCGCACAAGCGGGCTGTGGAAAGTATTGATGCGAGCGCGCGTGGCAAAATTTATCGCTGGGGTGAGTGGGGGGGATTTGATGTGCCTGACCCATACCGGCGCCCGCAACTTGCTTTTGAACAAGCGCTGACTTTGATTCGTCAGGGTCTCGAACTATGGTTGCCGAAAATCAAGGGTTGAGCACGAAATGATGCGCAAGCAACTGTCCACGCTATTAGTGGCCTTGCTGATGGCCGGTTGCGGAATAGCTCCCGGCATGTATATGAGTCCGTTTGCCGATCGTTCCGAGATTGAAATACCGGTGAATGCCAATGGCGAGCCGGCTACGGAAAAGGCTGAGATACGTCGGATTGATGCGAATGTCGTCGTTCAGCAAGTGGAATCGCAGCGCAAGTTCTACGAATCTTTCGGACGCCCGCCGAAATTGGCTTATGAGCGGTATCGACTGGGCGCACGCGACATTTTGTCGATTGTTGTCTGGGACCATCCAGAATTGACAATACCGGCGGGTGAATTTCGTTCTGCAGAAGCGGCAGGTACTGTCATCAATGAGGACGGAACGATCTTTTATCCATACGTTGGTGTGATACGCGCTAGCGGACTGACAGTGGAGCAATTGCGCGATACGATCACCCGAAAGATCGCAACCTATATCGAAAATCCACAACTTGACGTGCGCGTGGCTGCATACCGCAGCAAGAAAGTATATGTGGTTGGAGAAGTAAAAACGCCTGGTATTCACTTCATCAATGACATTCCGATGACGGTTGCGGAAGCAGTAAATCGGGCCGGAGGAGTTACGGAAATAGCCGATCAACGATTGGTTACCCTGTCGCGCAAGGGGGTTGTGTACCCGATTGATCTGACTGGTTTGTACGAAAATGGGGATCTGCAATCAAATGTTGTGCTGCAGGATGGAGATATCTTGAATGTTTGGGATTCAGCACTTAGTAAAGTATTCGTATTGGGAGAGGTTGGAGTTCAGCGGGCAATATTGATGAACAAAGGGCGCATGACT
>JAFEEV010000264.1 GCA_018240935.1 Pseudomonadota bacterium | reverse complement strand
GATCAGTTAGCCACGTGATATCTAAATCAGTGTCATATACTGCTAAACCTCCAAGTCTCGGTTCAAGGGCCGCGCTAGCGTTTGTAGTCGCCGCTAACAATGTAGCAACCATCACGGCCTTTAGTTTTTTTATTTTCATTATTATCTCCTTCATCATTATTTGATAGTAACGCGCTAAAAGTTCTATTAGCGCAGCGCAAATAAATCATGATAACAGATGCTAATCTTAAATAGCTGTAATGTATATAAGTTATTTGACTTGCTTGTCATGACATATATCACGCGGTGCGGTGCACTACCATTGTGTAGCGTTGATTAATGCCGGCGACATATTGGTGACACTGAATAGAGGAAACAAAAAAGCACTTAGGACTTTATTCTCTAAGTGCTTGATTTTGTTGGTGGCCAAGGGCGGAATCGAACCACCGACACAAGGATTTTCAGTCCTCTGCTCTACCGACTGAGCTACTTGGCCATTTGGAAATCGGCAGTAAGCGAGACAGCTCGCTTACCGGGAGTTGTAATAGATATTCGATGATATGAATGGCGCGCCCGGCAGGATTCGAACCCACGACCCCTTGGTTCGTAGCCAAGTACTCTATCCAACTGAGCTACGGGCGCTTGGTGCAATCTAATTACTTCCAGCTTGTTAAGCAACCGGGAGATTATATCAGATTGAAGCAACTGCGGGATTCGAACTTATGCTTTTGCTGCTATATTCGATGCCTTCAAACTGTAATCGGCTTAGCCGAAAATCATCACAATCTCTTTTGCGGGGGCGATGATCGTGTATTTAGCCGGTCTTGTCAAGATTAAACTGCATTTGTGTCCGATGCACCGCTACATATCTTCTTCCGGTTCCGGATCTTCTTTCAAAGGTACTTGCGCTGACTGTACTGGGCGTGCTGCACTATCCACGCTGCCGGGAATGTTCGGTGTTTTGCACTGCACATCCGCATTTTGCGCGCGATGGCGCAGGGCGTGATCGATCAAAACCAGCGCCAGCATGGCTTCGACAATCGGTGTGGCGCGGATGCCGACGCACGGATCGTGGCGGCCATGCGTTTCAACGATCGCCGGGTTGCCGTCTTTGTCGATCGAGCGCCGCCCAAGACGGATACTGGAAGTCGGTTTGATGGCGACATGCACGACGATATCCTGTCCGGTGGATATGCCGCCTAAGATGCCGCCCGCGTTGTTACTCAAAAAACCGGCTGGCGTCATTTCATCGGAATGCTGCGTGCCTTTCTGCGTCACGCTGGCAAATCCGGCGCCGATTTCGACGCCTTTTACCGCATTGATATTCATCATGGCATAGGCAATTTCGGCATCAAGCCGATCGTAGACCGGTTCGCCCCACCCCACCGGCACGCCTTGCGCGACTGCGCTGATCTTGGCGCCGACCGAATCGCCGGATTTGCGCAATTGATCCATGAATTCTTCCAATTGTCCGGTATAGCTATTGTCAGCAACGAAAAACGGATTCTGATCGATGTCTTCCCAGCGCTTGAACGGAATGACTATCGGACCGAGTTGCGCCATATAGCCGCGAATCACAACGCCATATTTTTCCTGCAGCCATTTCTTTGCAATGGCGCCGGCAGCAACCCGGACGGCCGTTTCCCGCGCCGATGCGCGTCCGCCGCCGCGGTAATCGCGGATGCCGTACTTTTGCCAGTAGGTATAGTCGGCGTGACCGGGCCGGAACACGTCCATGATTTTGCTGTAATCCTTGCTGCGTTGATCTTCGTTGCGGATCAGCAAAGCGATCGGCGTGCCGGTGGTGCGGCCTTCAAACACACCCGACAAAATTTCCACGGTATCGGACTCGCGCCGTTGCGTGACATGCCGCGATGTTCCCGGTTTGCGCCGGTCCAGTTCGAGTTGAATCTCTTCAGTGCTGATGGCTAAACCCGGCGGGCAGCCATCGACGATACAGCCGATTGCCGGGCCGTGCGACTCGCCGAATGAAGTGACGGTAAAAAGTGTGCCAAGTGTATTGCCAGACATACGATTGCTACTCGGGTAATAAAAAAGATTGTGCGAGTCTATCATACGCGCCCTTGTTTTTTGGCAATTTGCCGATCATCTTGCGCTGATGCTAATCCGGTGCAAATTTGAGGCGCATCAACAAGGAAATACAGTCGGCATGCTATACCTGCGCTAAAATGCGGTTTGTTGCCCGGCGCATGCGCGTTTTAAATCATTTTTATAAAATTGGAACCAGGAGTTTGCATGAACACACCTCAAGTCAAGGAATTTCTTATCAATTTGCAGAACAGCATCGTCTCGGGACTGGAACAGGTTGACGGCAAAACATTCAAGCGCGATCAATGGGACCGTCCGGAAGGCGGTGGCGGCATGAGCAGCGTTATTGAGGAAGGCAATGTGCTGGAGCGCGGCGGCGTTAATTTTTCGCATGTATACGGCGCAGGATTACCGGCATCGGCAACTGCCGCGCGTCCCGAATTGGCAGGCAGGTCGTTTGAAGCGATGGGGGTGTCGCTGGTGCTGCATCCGCGCAATCCATACGCACCGACCGTGCATATGAATGTGCGCTTCTTCGAGGCGCGCAAGGAAGGCGCGGAACCGGTCTGGTGGTTCGGCGGCGGCATGGATTTGACGCCGTATTACGGTTACGCAGAAGATGCGATTCATTTTCATCAAACGTGTAAAGATGCATTGCAACCGTTTGGCGGCGATACTTATCCGCGCTTGAAGAAATGGTGCGACGATTATTTCTACTTGAAGCACCGCAAAGAGCCGCGTGGTATCGGCGGCGTATTCTTCGACGATTTGAATCAACCCGATTTCGCTACCTGCTTCAAACTTACGCGCAATGTCGGCGAGAATTTTCTCAACGCGTACCGTCCGATCCTGGAGCGCCGCAAGGATACGCCGTATGGTGAACGCGAGCGCGATTTTCAAGCCTACCGGCGCGGGCGCTATGTGGAATTCAACTTGGTGTGGGATCGCGGCACGTTGTTCGGATTGCAGACGGGCGGGCGCACCGAATCGATCCTGATGTCGTTACCGCCCATCGTGAAATGGCGCTACGACTGGAAGCCTGCGGCCGGTACGGCGGAAGATAAACTGTACACGGATTTTCTGATTGGCAAGGATTGGGTGTGATTTGCCGATGGCAATGAGCAAATTGTCACTGAACAATCAAATTTTGCTGGGAGCAGTAACGGGTGCGCTGACCGGTTTCTGGTTGGCGCAACTCGGACAAGAATCCGCGATCAGTCAAAACGGCCTGTATGTTGCAAAGCTGGCAGGTACGTTATTCACCGATTTGTTAAAAATGGTGCTGATACCGCTAGTGTTCACATCGATCGTCGTCGGCGTCGCCAATCTGCGCGCGCATCAGCAAATGAACCGCGTGTGGCAAGTCACGCTGATTTTCTTCATGGCCACGATGGCGCTCGCGGTTATGCTGGGCTTGGCGGCGGCCAATCTATTCCAGCCCGGGCGCGAATTGCCGATCGCGATGTTTCAGGATGCCATGCAGAATTTTCAGGCAACGCAGATGTCGCTACCCGAGTTCTTTGCGCATTTCCTGCATTCGCTGTTTCAGAATCCGGTCGCGGCGCTGGCGCAGGGGAACGTGCTGGCGGTAGTGATATTTGCTTTGTTGCTTGGCATTGCGCTGGTCGTGGGCGGCGAACGTTATCGCAATATCCTGACCTTGATGCAGGAATTTCTCGAATTGATTTTGATGCTGGTCGGCTGGATCATGCGCCTGGCTCCGCTCGGCATCATGGCGCTGGTATTGCAACTGGTAGCGACACAGGATACCGGCTTGCTGGCCGTCATGATCAAATTTGTCGTGGTGGTATTAAGCACTACGCTGCTGCACGGCGTGGTTGTGCTGCCCTTGATCCTGTATCTGATGACCGGCGTCACGCCGTATAAATTCTGGCAAGGCGCGCGTGAAGCGCTGATCACCGCGATGGCCACCAGTTCGAGCGCGGCAACGTTGCCCGTCACGCTGCGCTGCGCCGAGCAGCATTTGCATGTCAAACGCGATGTCGCCGGATTTGTCATCCCCTTGGGCGCTACCGTGAATATGGACGGCACGGCGCTTTATGAAGCAGTGGCAGCTTTGTTCGTCGCCAATCTGGTCGGTGTCGAGCTCACCGTGCTGCAACAAATGATTGTATTTGTCACCGCGATGCTGGCGGCCATGGGCGCGCCCGGCATTCCCAGCGCCGGCATGGTCACGATGGTGATGGTGCTGCAATCGGTCGGCTTGCCGGCTGAAGCCATTGCCGTTTTATTGCCGATCGACCGCATCCTCGATACGGTTCGCACCATGGTGAATGTAGAAGGCGATTTAGTGGGCAGTTTAGTGGTGCAGCACTGGATCAGGCGCGGCTGATTCCGCGTATTTCGTTCTATTTCTAAGGGAAGCTCTGAAAAAGGTAGCGAGCGACGGTCAGGCAAGGCGAAATCAGATGAAAAAGCGCAGTTTACAAGATGTAAATGAGCATTTTGAGTCTGATTTCAACACAGCATGATCGAGCG
>JAFEEV010000263.1 GCA_018240935.1 Pseudomonadota bacterium | reverse complement strand
TAAGCGTAATGTGCTCGAAGTACATTACAATCCCGGTAAACCCTTTGGTATGGAGACTGGTTATGTCAGGTTCAACAAAACAAATCGCTTCCCCCCAAGATGCCCATATAACCGGCGATGCACTCAATCGCAGCATGAGCGTATGGCACAGTTTCACGCTGGGTTTTGCGGTGGTCTCACCGGTGGCCGGGCTGTATGCCATCATCGGCGTGCAAACGGTCGTGGCCGGCGGCGGCTGGTTTGCGGCGCTGGCGGTTTGCTTGCTCATGCAATTGCTGGTAGCGGCTGTTTATGCCGAGTTGTCTTCGCAATTCCCAATCGCGGGCGGTGCTTATAAATGGGCGCGGCAGCTCGGCGGCGCGATAGCCGGGCAATATGCCGGTGTGATTTATATTTGCTCCACCATCGCCATGGTCACCACGACCGCTTATACCGGCGGTTTCTGGCTGGCTATCTTCAGCGGATTGCCGCATGACGGCGGCGGCGTGATGGTGCTGTGGGGTGCGCTATTTCTGTTGCTTTGCACACTGCTCAATCTCGCCCCGGTCAGTATTTTCAATCTGGTGATCAAGCTGGGCGTTTACGCGGAAGTCGCCGGATCGTTCGGCGTGGCGCTGTTGCTGTTTTTTTTCTTCCGTCAGCACCCTGTCATGGAATTGTTCCAGCACATGGGCACCGGCACGGCGCCCGGTGAAATGGCTGCTTTTCTGGCGGCATTGGCGATTTCCGGCTGGGCTTTTATCGGCTTCGATGCCTGCTCCACCACCGCGGAAGAAACCCAGCAACCGAAACGCATGGTTCCCCGCGCTATTTTCATGTCACTGCTGGTTGTCGGCACGGTGGTTTTATTCAATTCAGCCGCGCTGATCCTGGCTTTTGAGCATGACACCTTGAGACATTCCAGCCATACCGCCGATCCGGTCACGCCGCTGATCGCCAGCAGCATCGGCGAATGGTTCGAGCAACCCTTCCTGGCCATTGTGATGACCGCTTTTCTCGCCTGTGGCGCATCGATGGTCAAGTACACCTCGCGCATCGTGTATTCGATGGCACGGGAAGGCAACATGCCGGCCGTGCTGAGCCGGGTGACGGCGAACAAAACGCCGCGCAATGCCATTCTCTTTACCGTTCTGCTGGCAGGTTGCGGATTGATTTTCGGGCTCAACGACGATGCCGTGGCTACCATCATCGCTTTCGGTACCGGCGGTTTATACGCCATGTTCACATTCACCACCGGATTTGCCTTGTTCGCCCGTCTCACCGGCCGGTGGAATCCCGCGCTGGGCGAATTAAAGCTGGGCGCGTGGGGATTGATCATCAATTGCCTGGCCTTCATCTGGTCGCTGTTTGAGCTGATCAATATCGCCTGGCCGCGCCCTTATGCGATTTCCGCGGATGCGCCGTGGTGGCAGTTATGGGCGACGCCGCTGGTGCTGGGCAGTATTCTGACCGCCACGACGCTCTACATACTGTGCAAAAAATGGCTGCAAAAAAAAGCAGACCCTTCATTTTGATAAGGAATTCATCATGAATCAGCAACATAACGTAATCTGGCAGCAACTCATCCCGGGCGGATGCCACTGGTCCGGCGTCGTGCGCCGCGGCAGCACGCTGCGTTTGACCGATGTCAACGGAGGCGCCAACGCCGCCGTGTTATTCTTCAATCAGGAAGAAAAGCTCGAGCGCTACAACATGGCCGATACCCTGAAATCGCAGCATACGTTCCGTTTGACCAAAGGACATGCCTGCCACTCCGATATGGGGCGGATATTCTGCTGCATTACCGCGGATACCACCGGCTGGAACGATACCGTATGCGGCCTGAGCGACGCCGATCTGATTCAGCGGAAATACGGCGCTGCGCGCTATCAGGAGCACCGCAACGAAATGTTCCGCAGCGGCCTGGACGGCATGTTGATCGAACTGGGTAAATGGGGATTGGGCATGCGCGATGTCGTCGCCAATATCAATTTTTTCAGCAAAGTCACCGCCGATCACATGGGCGATCTGAAATATCACGTTGATCACAGCAAAGCGGGCGATTATGTCGATCTGAGCTTTGTCATGGATACCTTGGTGATATTGTCCACCGCGCCGCATCCGCTCGATCCGAAAAAACCGTACCAGCCCGGCGCGGTCAATCTGGAATTATTCGATACGCCGCCGCAAGCCATCAACGAATGCCTGCATATCGCCGAGAACCGGCGCGCGTTGCAGAACGCGCAACACTTTTATAGCGAGGGCGCCAAATGAACACATCGACTCTAATCACCAGCCCGCTCGATCCCGGTCAAGCGGTTACCAATGAAATCTGCCCAGCCGGAGAGCCGTGGGCGCACCTGATCAAACGCGGGCAAACTTTCCGTATCGTCGATCTGGAAGGCAATCAGGCCGTGGATACGCTGTTTTACAATGCGCACGATGCGCAAGAACGCTACAGCGCGACCGACACCATCAATCGCCAGAAGAAACTGTATTTGACGACCGGCAGCGAGCTGTATTCCAATTTTGGCAATGTCATGCTGACCATCACCGCCGACACTTGCGGACGGCACGATACCTTGGGCGGCGCTTGCGCGGCGGAAAGCAATACCGTGCGTTATGCCTTGGAAAAATTTCCGATGCACAGCTGCCGCGACAATTTTCTGCACGCCTTGGCGCATCATCCGCTGTGTCAGGAGCTGGGCATGAGCAAGCGCGACCTGCCCAGCAACATCAATTTCTTCATGAACGTGCCGGTCACGGAATCCGGCGGATTGGAGTTTGCCGATGGCGTCTCGGCGCCGGGCAAGTATGTCGAAATGCGTGCGGAAATGGACGTCATGGTGCTGATCTCGAATTGTCCGCAGTTGAACAATCCGTGCAATGCCTACAATCCGACACCGATACGCTTGCTGATTTGGGATTAACGCCAGTTTCAGATTCCGGAGGATCGTATGTTCAATAAAGTGCTCATCGCCAATCGCGGCGCGATCGCGTGCCGCATCATGCGCACCCTGCGCCGCATGAATATCGCCAGCGTGGCGGTATACACCGAGGCCGACGCGTTGTCGCGCCATGTCAGTGAAGCGGATGAAGCGTTTTGCATCGGCGCGGGCATAGCAGCCGAGAGTTATCTGCGCACCGATAAAATTCTGGCCGTCGCGCAAAAAACCGGTGCGCAGGCCATTCATCCCGGTTACGGATTCCTCAGCGAAAACGCCGATTTTGCCGAACAATGCGCGGCGCACGGCATTTGTTTCATCGGCCCGGCACCGCAACAGATGCGCGCGTTCGGCCTGAAACACACGGCCCGGGCACTGGCGCTGGAAAATCGCGTACCGCTGCTGCCGGGAACCGGTTTGCTGGCAAATCTCGACGATGCCCGTCATCAAGCCAAGCACATCGGCTACCCGGTGATGCTGAAAAGCACCGCGGGCGGCGGCGGGATCGGCATGCGCTTGTGCTGGAATGAAGGCGAATTGACCGGCGCTTATCAATCGGTCAAGGATCTGGCGCAAAACAATTTCAAGGACGCCGGTTTATTTCTGGAAAAATTCGTCGATCAAGCGCGCCATATCGAAGTGCAGATCTTCGGTGATGGCAAAGGCCAGGTCGTCGCGTTGGGTGAACGCGACTGCTCGATGCAACGGCGCAATCAGAAAGTCATCGAGGAAACCCCGGCACCCAATCTGACGCCGCAATTGCGCCAGGCATTATGGGATACCGCAGTGCGCCTCGGCCAGGCGGTGCATTATCAATCCGCCGGTACGGTCGAATTCATCGTCGACGCCGTCAGCGGTGAATTCTATTTTCTCGAGGTCAATACACGCTTGCAAGTGGAACACGGCGTCACCGAGGAAGTAACCGGCATCGACTTGGTGGAATGGATGGTGCGGCAAGCCGCGGGCGATTTGCCGCCACTCGATTCTTTTACCATTCAACCCCGCGGCGCATCGATTCAAGCACGTGTTTATGCCGAAAATCCGGCCAAAGACTTCCAACCCTCCAGCGGCACGCTGACTGCGGCGGAATTTTCCGCCGCCGCGCGTGTTGAAACCTGGATCGAACGCGGCATCGAAGTGTCCGCGTTCTACGATCCGATGCTGGCGAAAATCATCGTGCACGCGCCGGACCGGGAACAAGCCATCGCCCGGTTGCAGACCGCATTGCAAAACAGTTCGCTGCAAGGGATCGAAACCAACCTGGATTACTTACAGCAAATTCTGCACAGCGCCGCTTTTCAGAACGGCCGGTACACCACCGCTTTTCTCAACGGCTTTCACTATCGCGC
>JAFEEV010000262.1 GCA_018240935.1 Pseudomonadota bacterium | reverse complement strand
GCCTCCGGAACGTTACCCGCGCACTATGCGCCGGCAACCCCGTTGCGGCTATACCCTGCGGCGGAGCTTTGGCGGCATGCATCCGCGTTGGCGGAGCAAGGCTTGCGCATCCTGATCATTACGTGGTCGGATAGCAGCCGTTCACGGCCCGCCTTGAGCGAATCGATCGAGCAACTCATCATGCCGTCCGATCCTGCCGCTTATGGCCAGCAATTGTATGCCAGATTACGCCAATTCGATCAGTTGGATTTCGATTATCTGCTCGCTGAAACACCTCCCGATCATCCCGATTGGTTAGCCATTACCGATCGCTTGCAACGCGCAAGCTATCATTGAATCAACCCTTACTTAATATCAATACAATGAATACAAATAACAAATTACAAGCTGTACTGTTTGATGTCGACGGCACCCTCGCCGATACGGAACAAGACGGCCATCGCCTTGCTTTTAATGCCGCATTCAAACAGTTCGATCTCGACTGGAATTGGGATATCGATCTGTATGGCGAGTTGTTGCAAATTACCGGAGGAAAAGAGCGAATCCGTTTTTACCTGGAAAAGTACCGGCCTTCGGAACTCAATAGAAATGATCTCAAAGAATGGATCGCCGGTTTGCACAAAACCAAAACCAAGCACTTCGAATCTTTGATGGAAGCAGGCAGCATTCCGCTGCGCCCCGGCGTCGCCCGGTTGATTCACGAGCTGCGTCAAGAAAAAGTGAAGCTGGCGATTGCAACCACGACGACCATGGAAAATGTCACCGCACTGCTTAAATCGACATTGGGTGAAGAAGCGATCGGCTGGTTTGACGTCATCGGCGCCGGCGATATCGTGCCGCAAAAAAAACCGGCTCCGGATATTTACCACTGGGTGCTCGATCAACTCAAGCTAACCGCGTCGCAATGCATCGCCGTGGAAGATTCGGAAAACGGCTTGAAATCGGCGCGGGCCGCAAATCTTGCCACGCTCATCACGGTCAGCGGTTATACCCGTTCGCAAGATTTCAGCGGTGCGGTCGCCGTTCTATCGGATTTGGGCGAACCGTCGCAGCCGTTCACTCAGATTGCGGGAACGGCGCTTAACAAAGGATGGGTCGATCATGCCATGCTCAGCATCTGGGCCAATCGCTAGGGAAACTTTGGAAAATTGATAGCTTCTGATTATCGTTAACTTTTTCTTAACCAAGTACGGAGGGAAATATCATGAAGTTCAAGCAACCATTCGCCATTACCGTCATCGGCGCTTTATTCTATTTCAGTGCGCAAGCCATTGCAGCCGATGCGCACCAGCATGCCACGGAAGCCATCAAACACGCCGAAGATGCGCAGTTTCACGGCAAAGCAGGACATAGCAAAGCATTGCTGGATCACGCGCAAGAAAGCCTTACGCATGCCAAAGCCGCAGAAAAAGAATTTGCCGAAGCCCATCAACACATGACGGAATCCATCAAGCACTTGGAAGAAGCGATCGCACATGCCAAGCAAAATCATGCGGAAGAAGCGACCAAACATACCGCCGAAGCTTTGAAGCATATGAAACATTCCGCAGCTGAATAAAAGAATCAAAAACAAAAAACGGGATAACGCTGGCTGGTTATCCCGTTTTTTATCTTCTTACAGATCGGATTTCGCGCGGCTCGTTATGACTGATTCGGCAGGTACTGTAATGGATCAACGGGCTTGCCGTTCTTGCGGATTTCAAAATGCAACTGAATGGTATCCGTATCGGTATTACCCATTTCTGCAATTTTTTGCCCTTTCACCACCGCCTCGCCTTCTTTTACCAGCAGCTTGCTGTTATGCGCATAGGCGCTGAGAAATGTGTTGTCATGCTTGATGATGATCAGATTGCCGTAACCGCGCAAACCATGTCCGCTATAAACCACTTCACCGGCGGCGGAAGCAAGAATCGGCTGACCTGCTTGACCTGATATCTTCACACCTTTGGAATTCTTGGAAAATGATGACAACAGCTTTCCTGTTGTCGGCCAAATCCAATCGGCAACAGAATTAGCTGACTTATCCGATACCGCCGGTTCAGGTTGAGGAGCGGCTTCGATTCTGCTGCTTTTTTCCGCTGCTGCGGACGGCGCAGGCGGTACCGCGGGTGCAGGCGTGTTGGCTGGATACTGTAAGCGCGCCGCATTCTGTTCCGAGTAAGGCAGCTTAAGCGCTTTGGGACTGGTTATTACCTTTCCGCCAGGCACTGCCGGGCTAGTTTCTTGAGGCGCGGGAACAATCGGAACAACGGGATTCTGCCCCGGTTCAAGCGTCACCGTTTCCGGTTGTTGAGGTAACGCAAATAACGTGGGCTGCGCGCTTTTTGCCGGCATCGACAAGTTGATTTTCTGACCCGGCTTGAGCGACTTGGGATCCGTAATATCATTCCACTCCATCAGTTTCTTGAAATCCACACCATGAGCCAGCGCAATTCCAAATAGCGTGTCCCCTTTTTGCACGACATAAACCTGATTATCGGCCGCGCTCGATTCGACCGGTTTGGCGGGCTGCACCGCATCGCCTTTTGCCCGGTCAACTACGGGCACGGGCGGTTGGGTTGTACTGCACCCGTTCAAAAGCAAACTGGCGGCAAACAACCCGTAAAAACCATTCACCAGAGATTTGAGCCGTTTCGATGAAGAAAATATCGTAACCATAGACTTGCGGATATCAAGCGTGTTGATCAGTTTGATCGTTGCATTCACTATCATTTTATACCTCGTGCCGCTATTTTTTGATGACACCTGCCAGTAAAGGTACAAAATTCACCTCTTCCAATACCGTTTCGGCATAGCCTTGTGAATTCCGCTCAATGATACACAGATGCTGTTTCTGAGTTCCTTTGGGAAAAACCATCCTGCCGCCAACGACCAATTGCTCCAACAATGCGGCGGGAACATGTGTTGTCACGGCTGTCATGATAATACCATCAAACGGCCCCGCTTCCGCAAGACCAAGCAAGCCATCCGCATGTTTTAAATAGATATTCCTGATCTGCAATTCTTGCAGCCGGATGCGAGTGCGTGTCAACAGCGGCCCGATACGCTCTATCGAATAAACTTTTTGCGCGATCTGCGCCAGTACCGCCGTCTGATAACCGCAACCGGTACCTATTTCCAGCACTTTGCCTAAATTGGAATTGGCACGCAGCAACTCGCTCATACGCGCGACAATCCAGGGACTGGATATCGTCTGCCCGTAATTAATAGGTAGAGCGACATCTTCATAAGCCCTGCTTGCCAGCGCTTCTTCAACGAAAATATGCCGCGGAATGACACTCATCACCGACAAAACCACTTCATCAGCAATTCCCTGCGCACGCAAACGTTCAATCATACGCATACGGGTGCGCTGAGAAGTCATGCCAATTCCAGAGTGACGTACGTTCACCTGCCAGTACCCTTAATTATTGTTATATCACCCCAGTAGCATAACAAGTACCTAATTATTTAGCCATCTTGTTATCTGATCCATTTGATCATAATGCGTGAGGTCGATTTGTAACGGCGTGACCGAAACGCGATGATGCTGCACGGCATAAAAATCCGTACCGGCTCCCGCGTCTTGCGCCGGACCGGCAGCGCCTACCCAATACTGCATCTCGCCACGGGGATTTTGCGATTTGATCACGGGTTCGGCTTTGTGACGCCGCCCCAAACGGGTAACTTCGATCCCCTGCAATTGTTGGTATTCGATGTCCGGTACATTGATATTAAGCAATACCGGGCTTTTTATCTCATTTTCCCGGAAGCGTTTAAGCATATCGGCAGCTACACGCGCGGCAGTCAGGTAATTGCCGTTGGATGCGCTCACCAGGGAAACGGCCAGCGACGGGATGCCGAGTAAAAAACCTTCTGTCGCGGCAGCGACCGTACCGGAATAAATCGTATCGTCGCCCATATTGGCACCATGATTGATACCTGAAATGATCATATCCGGCATCACATCGAGCATGCCGGTTACCGCCAGATGGACGCAGTCCGTGGGCGTGCCGTTGACATAATAAAAACCGTTATGGGATTTACGCAGACTGAGCGGACGATCCAACGTCAATGAGTTACTTGACCCGCTGCGATCTCTTTCCGGAGCAACAACGGTGATCTCAGCAAGTTCAGAGAGCAATTCTGCGAGACAGATCAAACCAGGTGCAAAATAGCCGTCATCATTGCTAAGTAATATGCGCATCGTAAGATTTAAGATTGCAACTGGATAATTAAACGAGCATATTCAGCTTTCATGCCCGGCACCGCAAACCATCAAAAAACACTCGCATTTGGTCGGGGCGAGAGGATTTGAACCTCCGACCACTTGCACCCCATGCAAGTACGCTACCAGGCTGCGCTACGCCCCGAGCGGGGCATTATAGCAAACAATACATCCAACCTTCAGAAACTATTACTGAGAAATTACCACTCACGACAGAAGCTGCGACACAATACTTTTAATTTCACGCCGGACATAACGTAAATCCACTTCAGAAGACTGCGAGCTGGCGGCAATATCTAACATTGGAATCCGTTCGTTTTCCTCAACTTGCTCCAAGCGATTGCGCGCGCCATTAATCGTAAAGCCTTGGTCATAAAGCAATTCTTTAATGCGCCGTATCAACAACACTTCTTCGTGTTGATAATAGCGGCGATTGCCGCGCCGCTTCACGGGTTTCAACTGCACAAATTCCTGTTCCCAATAGCGCAATACATGCGGTTTAACACCGCAAAGCACCCCCACTTCTCCGATGGTGAAATACCTTTTAGCGGGGATCGGCAACACTACGCTATTTACTTTTTTGTTTTCCACGATAATTTTTCTCCACCAAAGCCTTTAATTTCTGGCTGGCATGAAATGTCACGACACGACGGGCAGTGATCGGAATCTCTTCTCCGGTTTTTGGATTTCTTCCCGGGCGCTGTGGCTTTGCACGCAATTGAAAATTTCCGAATCCCGACAGTTTTACTCCTTCACCGTTTTGTAAAGCCGTACGTACTTCTTCATAAAAAGACTCGACCATATCCTTCGCTTCACGCTTATTAAGTCCAACATTCTCAAACAATAAATCAGCTAATTCAGCTTTTGTTAACGCCATACTTCACTCCAGTTAGTTATTAATTTTATAGCTATCAATTCATCTTTAATGGAATCATTAAAGCAGTAGCACTTTTACTTTAAATAAAAAGAGATTAATAACTTATCTCATACATTCAATCTTTGCAGAGCCACCCCGAATAATCGAAACCAAATAAAATCAGTCGACGCACAGGCAAAAGCTATGCATCAATTACGCAATGCAGCGGAAAATTTATTCTTCAGGATTTCTACTATGCTTGCCACCGCAGAATCAGCTTCTTCGTCGGTCAATGTTTTCTCAGTATCTTGTAACAACACACGGAATGCAAGACTTTTTTTGCTGCTGTCCATCCCTTTGCCGCGATAAATATCAAACAACGAAATGTCCGACACGATCGCTGATTTTTCTGCATTCAGAGCAAACAGCAGAGAATCTACGCTGACCTCATTATCAACGATAATTGCAATATCGCGCCGTACCGGTGGAAATTTAGAAATTTCTTTAACTGCCGGTAGCGATCTAGGCATCAAACTGTCCAGCACTATCTCGAACAACACGGTATTCCTCTGCAATCCATATTTCTTCTGCCAGCGCGGATGCAATTCACCCAGCCACCCAATCGGTTTACCTTCGATAACGATTTGCGCCGACTTTCCCGGATGCAATGCCGGATGGGCGAATTTTCTGAAATGAATCGCTTTTCCTTTGCACAAAGCCTCCACATCGGCTTTGACATCATAAAAATCAACACTTCTCGCCGGTATGCCCCACTGCTCCGGAACAACATCGCCATAGCTCAAACCGGCAAGTTTTTCTATTTGTTTGCAATCGCTCTCGTCGTCTCTAATAAAACAGCACCCCATCTCAAACAAACGCACCCTGATTTGCTTTCGGTTCAGGTTAAAGTGTAAATTGGCGATCAAACCGCCGATCAAGGTACTGCGCATGACGTTCATCTGACTTGCAATCGGATTCTGTAATGCAATGGGGCGGTCGTTATTGACCAAATCCAGTTCCCAGACGGAATCGACAAAAGCATAATTGATCACTTCCTGATAATCGCGCGCAATTAAGCATCGCTTAACGTCCATCGCGGTGTATTTCGATTCCGGCGCCGGCAGCATCGCCATCCCGCCGTTCGGGTAATACGCCGGAATCCGGTCGTAACCATGAATCCGCGCCAGCTCCTCGATAAAATCTTCTTCAATTGCCAGATCAAAGCGATAACTGGGCGGCGTAACGGTAAAAACATCTTCGCCCGGTGAAAACTCAAACTGCAAGCGTTCAAAGTAATCACTGATTTGCTGCCTGCTGATATCAATCCCCAATACCCGTTTTATTCGCTCTCCACGCACATTGACAAGCGGCCGTTGCGGCAGTTCATGTTTAATCTCCATCACCGGACCCGCCTTTCCGCCACAAATCGTCTGTATCAGGTCAGTAGCGCGTTCCAATGCATCTCTCGTGGCGGCAAAATCCACTCCGCGTTCAAACCGGTAGGCCGAATCCGAGCTGAATCCCAGTTGAAACGATTTGCCGCTGATCGCATCCGGACTGAAAAACGCGCTTTCCAAAAATATATCCGTCGCACCTTGGGTAACCCCACTATCCAACCCTCCCATGATGCCAGCCAGCGCAAGCGGTTTTTGTTCGTCGGCGATTAACAACATACCGGTATCGAGATCAATTTGATTGCCATTCAGCAATTGCATTTGCTCACCCCGGTCGGCATACCGCACTCGGATAGCGCCGTTGATTTTGGCGAGATCAAACGCATGCATCGGCTGCCCGGTTTCCAGCAGCACATAGTTGGTAATATCGACAACCGGATTGATCGGGCGCAATCCGCTGCGTTCCAGCCGCTGCGTCAGCCATAAGGGTACCGGCACATCAAGATTGACATCGCGCATAATCCGCCCGCAGTACAGCGGGCATGCTTCCGGCGCCGCCACTTGCACGGCGAGTGTATCGCTAATCTCTTCAGAAACTGACTTCTTCTCCGGCAAAGCCAATCCGGCCGACGTGATGGCCGCAACCTCACGCGCCACACCCAGCACGCCGAGACAATCCGCTCTGTTTGGTGTCAGTTTTAAGGTAAAGACATGATCGTCCAGCCCGAAATAGCTGCGAAAATCCACGCCTACCGGCGCATCCGCGGACAACAATAACAAGCCATCGGCCGCATCACTGATGCCTAACTCCTTGGCGGAACATAACATCCCGGAGGAATCTATTCCGCGCAGCTTGGTTTTTTTGATGGCAAAACCCGGCAAAGTTGCACCAATCATCGCGCACGGAACCTTCACACCTGCGCTGACATTTGGCGCGCCACACACAATTTGTAAAGTCTCTGCGCCGGTATCGACGCTGCAAACCTTCAGCCGGTCCGCTTCCGGGTGTTTCTCGACAGTCAACACTTCAGCCACAACGACCTTATCAAACACCGCCGCCACCGCCTCTATGCTCTCCACTTCGATTCCCGCCATGGTCAATGCATGTGCGAGCTCATCGCTGGAGAGTGACGGATTTACAAAACTACGCAGCCAGTTTTCTGAAAATTTCATGAGATTCTGTTACAAATGGCAGTAAGTAAAAGATTTAATTTAATTCAATTGAATTGTTTGAGAAAGCGCAAATCATTCTCAAAAAACAACCGCAGATCATTCACGCCGTATCTGAGCATTGTCAACCGCTCGACGCCCATGCCGAAAGCAAATCCGATATAGCGTTCGCTATCGATTGCGACGTGTTTCAATACATTGGGATGCACCATGCCGCATCCGAGCACCTCCAGCCACCCGGTGTGACTACAGACCCTGCACCCCTTCCCATCGCACATGACGCAACCGATGTCCATTTCCGCGGAAGGCTCGGTGAACGGGAAAAAAGACGGACGGAATCGCACCGGTAAGTCATCCCGTTCAAAAAATTGCGCCATGAAATTTGCCAACACCCCTTTTAGCGCGGAAAAACTCGCATTTTCATCAATCCATAATCCTTCCACTTGATGGAACATGGGGGTGTGCGTCACATCCGAATCACAGCGGTAAACACGCCCGGGAGCAATCACTTTCACCGGCGGCTTATTGTTTTGCATGAAGTGAATCTGTACCGGCGAAGTATGCGTGCGCAGCAAATTGCCATTATCAACATAAAACGTGTCATGCATTGCTCGCGCAGGATGATTTTCCGGGATATTCAGCGCGGTAAAATTATAAAAATCGGTTTCTATTTCCGGGCCCGCAACCACATCAAACCCGATTGAATGAAACAATGCCTCGATCCTTTGCAATGTCAGCGTCACGGGATGTAAACCGCCGACACTGGAGCCTCTACCCGGCAAAGTGATATCCAGTGCTTCTTCGGTTAGTTTCGCTTCCAGTTCTTTTTCTTGAATAGCATTGCGCCTTGATTTAAGTGTTGCTTCCAACCGGTTCTTGGCTTCATTGATCTGACTGCCCATCGCGGGCCGCTCTTCGGCAGGCAATTTGCCCAACCCTTTGAGCAAATCAGTCAGCACGCCGCTCTTGCCTAGATAGCGCGCTTTGACATTTTCCAGTTCAGCCGGATCCTCAATGTTATCCATCAGGGTAATGGCTTCAGTGACAATTTCTTCCAGGTTTTTCATATCAACAAAAGCATCAAGATTTAATCAGCAGCACAGCTTATTTTCATTTTTTCACAACAAAAAGGGAGGCTCAGGTTTTACCCGACCTCCCAATATCGATTTACTTACACCTAATTAGGTTGCCAGACTCGCTTTAGCTTGTGCCGCAATTTTCTCAAAAGCGCTCTTATCGAATACAGCCAAATCAGCCAGAACTTTTCTATCGACTGCAATACTCGCTTTCTTCAGACCGTTCATAAATACACTGTATGACAGGCCATACTCACGAGCAGCCGCGTTGATACGTGCAATCCATAAAGCACGGAATTGTCTTTTGCGCTGCCGGCGATCGCGGTATGCGTATTGACCGGCCTTCATAACAGCTTGTTTAGCTATGCGGTAAACATTCTTACGGCGTCCGCGATAACCTTTAGCCAAATCCAATATTTTCTTGTGCCGCGCATGAGCGGTGACACCACGTTTTACTCTTGGCATATCATCCTCCCTTTAAGCGTACGGCATCATGGCGCGAATTGAAGCTGCATTGGTGGCATGTACAGCAGCGGTGCCACGCAGTTGGCGCTTATTTTTCGTTGTTTTTTTTGTCAATATGTGGCGTTTGAAAGCTTGTGAGCGTTTGACACTCCCGCTCGCTCTAAACTTGAAGCGCTTTGCCGCTCCACTTTTTGTTTTCATCTTGGGCATAAATACTCCTCTTTAACATGAAGCTAGGTGTTTTCATGATTGAAAAACTTTACCAACCCGGCGATCACTTATTATTTAACTCACTTTCTCTACGAAACTGCGGATGAGCCTTCTGCTGTTACTTTGGATTTATCGGTTTTGGCATCTTTTCTTTTAGGCGACAACACCATTACCATTTGCCGCCCTTCCATTTTAGGAAATTGTTCCACCATTGCAAAAGCTTCCAGATCACCTTTTATTCGCTCCAGCAGTCGCATGCCAAATTCCTGGTGCGCCATCTCACGCCCGCGGAATCGTAATGTCACTTTTACCTTATCCCCTTCGTTCAAGAAATTAATCAAGCTTCTCAGCTTGATGTTGTAATCTCCTTCATCTGTATTCGGTCTGAATTTAATTTCTTTAATTTGAACTTGTTTCTGCTTTAATTTCGCGTCATGTTTCTTTTTACTTTCCTGATAGCGAAACTTACCATAATCCATCAAGCGGCATACCGGCGGCTGCGCCGTCGGCGCAATCTCAACCAGATCGACTCCCGCTTCTTCTGCTAGCGCATTTGCTTCTGCAAGCGAAACAACACCAACTTGCTCTCCATTCACACCAATCAAGCGTACTTCCGCTACATCAATCTCTTGATTGATGCGCACTGATTTTTCCTGAGCTATGGTAAATTCTCCAAGAATTGTTGATAAATTTATATTTTTGCAGAAATATCCTCATTAAGACGTACCAGCAACGCCTCTACAGTCATCTGACCCAGATTTTCACCCGCACGATTGCGCACGGCCACTGTATTTGTTCTTACCTCTTCATCCCCAACCACAATTTGATAGGGAAGCTTCTGCAAGCTATGCTCGCGGATTTTATAGGTTATCTTCTCATTTCTCAAGTCCAAGGTAACTCTAATGCCCTGCTGCTTTAATTGTCCGGCAACCTGCTGCGCATAATCGGCTTGTGTACGGGAGATATTAAGCACGACAACTTGTTCAGGAGATAGCCACAACGGTAATGCCCCGGCATAATTTTCCAATAAAATACCAATGAATCTTTCCATTGAACCCAAAATTGCTCTATGCAGCATCACCGGTATTTTCCTCGAATTATCTTCGGCGACGTACTCCGCACCCAAGCGATCTGGCATAGAAAAATCCAATTGCAACGTCCCGCATTGCCAGACTCGCCCAATGCAATCCTTCAGCGAAAACTCAATCTTAGGACCGTAAAATGCCCCCTCGCCCGGTTGTAATTCCCATTCCAGCTTAGCCTCGTTCAAAGCCGCTTTAAGCGCGCCCTCCGCTTTATCCCATTGCGCCTCTGATCCCACACGTTTTTGCGGCCGCGTTGACAACTTAACCATCAACTCCTTGAAACCAAAATCGGCATAAACCACTTTCAACAGATCGATAAATCTTACTACCTCATCTTGTATCTGATCTTCCGTACAAAAAATATGCGCATCGTCTTGCGTAAACGAACGCACCCGCATGATACCGTGCAGCGCGCCGGAAGCTTCGTTGCGATGACAAGATCCAAACTCGGCCAAACGTATCGGAAGCTCCCGGTAACTCCTCAAACCTTGATTGAAAATTTGAACGTGGCCGGGACAATTCATCGGCTTGATGGCAAAATCGCGCTCATCCGCATGCGTGGTGAACATATTTTCACGAAAGTTTTCCCAATGCCCGGAACGTATCCATAAATCCTTATCCAAGATTTGCGGCGTGCGAATTTCCAGATAGCCATTTTGACTGAGTATATTTCTCATATACTGCTCAATCTGCTGCCACAACAACCACCCCTTCGGATGCCAGAATACCATGCCCGGAGCTTCGTCTTGTGTGTGAAATAGGTCAAGCTGCTTGCCAATTTTACGATGATCTCTTCTTTCCGCTTCTTCCAGGCGATGCAAATAATCTTTCAAATCATCCTTATTGGTCCAGGCCGTGCCGTAAATACGCTGCAGCATTTCATTATTGGAATCGCCACGCCAATACGCACCTGCAACTTTCATCAGTTTGAAAGCTTTAATTTTGGAAGTAGCGGGAACATGCGGTCCCCGGCACAGATCGGTAAAATTACCCTGCGAATATAACGACAAATCTTCATCACCTGGTATGGATTCAATAATTTGAGCTTTATAATGTTCACCCTGCTCTTTAAAAAAATTGACCGCATCCGTACGTTCCAGGATTTTTCGTTCTATCTTTAAATCACGCTTGCTAATTTCCAGCATGCGTTTTTCTATCGCTTGCAAATCTTCCGGTGTAAACGCCCGCTTATAAGAGAAATCGTAATAGAATCCATCCGCAATCACCGGTCCGATAGTAACCTGTGCGTCAGGAAATAATTCTTTCACTGCATGCGCGAGCAAATGCGCACATGAATGCCGGATAATTTCCAATCCCTCAGCATCTTTCTCAGTAATAATGGCAAGATCACTATCGCTGCCGATCGGACTGGACACATCAACCAGTTTTCCATCGATTTTTCCGGCAATTGCTGCACGAGCCAGACCTGGCCCGATTGACGAAGCCACGTCCAATACAGTTACAGGATGATCAAAAACGCGCTCAGACCCATCGGGCAAACGAACAACAGTCACGGCAATTCCTTCCAACTTTTCATATAGTTATATTGAATTAATTCAATTCTATTTTAATTCTTAATGCCGCGAATTTAATCACAGCAAGCTTTTTAAGCAGACAGTTATTTAATAAGTGATGTTTTATACCAGCTATTCATTTTTTGCAAACCGTTAAGAATCTTTGGAGAAAAACCGATGGCTACCGCATCGACCAAGCAGTACCAAGCAGCTACACCGCTTGGTGGATTTCCTTGTGTCCAGTTGAAAACAGGCTCTATCGACGCCCACTTCCATGTGCCTGCCGCCGTGCCTATTATCTCCAGCCAAGTGCAAATAAAAAAAGCTCCCAGATAAACCATCGGCGATCGCCCTTTGAACAAGCAAATAACAAAAATACAAAACAAAAACGCGCCGACTTGATCCCCTTGCTCAGGTATACCGCTTACCCCCCACAACGACCAAAGGCCACCTGCAACAATTACAAAAGCCGCCAACTTTCTGGCATTCATCAGAAAGAATCTTGAGCGTGATAATGCAACCGCTGTCAAATAAACCATGCCGTGTCCCGGTGGTACATAATGCGGCACATTTCCGAAACGATAGGTATAGCCTTCCATATAAATCGATGCAAAATGTTCACCTGCTGTGGCAAATGCTACTGCAACGACCACCTGCATTCTGACTTCTTTATTCTCTCCGATTAATAAGGCCAACAAAAAAACCCAAGCGATTATGCCTAATGTATTCTGCATTTCCCGATCAGCGCTGCCATCGATAACCAAGCTAACCGCAACACAAAAGAAAGTAAAACCTGCAATAAAATAATCTCTGGTTCTATGCGGATAATCGGCATTCAGTTTTGGAAAATGGTCCAACATATTTTAAAAACCTAACTGGAATAAAAAGCCCGCCATAGGCGGGCTCACACAAAACTTTAACAAACTTTAGGCATTTGCTTATTTTTACCTGCATGTAATCTCTGCAAATCCCAATATGTTTACTTCAATGATAAATGAAGTAATCACTCCTCATCGTCTTCATCCTCATCGGCCGAGGCTTCCGGGCTTCCGGCCGCACTGCCAGCACCACTGCTCGCACCTTCGCCTTCGTCCTCATCTTCTTCCTCGTCCTCTC
>JAFEEV010000261.1 GCA_018240935.1 Pseudomonadota bacterium | reverse complement strand
GGCCTTTCAGCTCAATCTCGGTATAACCCAGCAATCGTTGCGCTATGGGGTTCGCCGACACGATATGTCCGGAGTGTTCGGCCAATAGCATCGCATCCGCCGCCGCATCGAATACTGTCGAGAAACTTAAGCTTTTAACTGAAGCAATCACGTTATTTTCCTGCCGTTGAATTCAGATACGAAACGCTTTAGCAAATGCTGATTAATTGACCATGCGAGCGAATCACTTGGTTGCGCGGCATTCGCTTCCTTGTCTATCTCGTTGACATGTCCCGGTTGCTGCGTTCCGTGCGCATCGTGCTTCATCTCGTCCACCGAATTAATCAGCGTTTCGTTAAAGCTTACGATAAAAAACGATCATTTTCTATAAATTGTTTGTATATAAGGGTTTATACCTACGTATTTACCCTTACGTGTTAGCACGAATATTACCATCCGTGGTTCTTCTGTAGGATTTTGACAGCAGGGAAGATGACGCAAAATTGGCTATCACCTTATTTTTACGAATGATTTTTCTTAAGTTTTTGCTGCTGAACGTCTTTGTGATTATCGCTTCGTGAGATAGGGAAACAGTTCGATTTTGCATGCTGACTGCATTCGGCGATGTGTTGTTTTCCCTGTATGCCATAAAACCTTTTAACAGTTTGGAGAAATAGGATGAATAGAAAAATAACAGCGTGTGGTTCTGCCCGATCCATAGTGCCGGACATAATATTTGCCGCGAAACCGGTCCGGGGGAGTGTCAGGGCGCATCCGGCTACAGTCAAAAATGGCTGTGATACGACGTCCCGCAATATCGCGCACAGAGTTTCACGTTTAACTAATTTAGCATAAGAGGAGTGTAATCATGTCAATCTCCAGTCTTCTCGTACCGGCGATATTGTTCTTTGCGCTGGGTATGTTTGCCTGTCTTATCAAATCGGATCTGAAATTTCCGCCCGATATGCACAAGATGATCGTGATTTATTTGCTGATCGGTATCGGGCTGCATGGCGGCAAGGCGCTTGCCGGATCTGATATGGGGTCGGCTCTTCCCGCGGTATGGGCAGCGCTCGCATTCGGTATCGGCTTACCCATCGTCGCCTATATTATTCTGCGGGCGCTGGGAAAAATCGACCCGCTCAATGCAGCCGCCATTTCCGCGCATTACGGTTCGGTTAGCGCCGGAACCTATATGACGGCGGTTGCTTTCCTGGCCGGTATCGGTGTTACGTATGAAGCCTATCCCGTCATCATGCTGGCGATCATGGAATCGCCCGCAATTATGATCGGCCTGGTGCTGGCCGGTTATTCCCGCAAAGTCATGGGAGGCGCTACCAAAGCCGACAAAGGAATGTACAAGCATCTGATCATCGAAGCCTTCACCAATGGCAGTATCTTGCTGCTGTTCGGTTCGATGGCGATTGGCTGGGTCGTCTCGGATCCCAGTTACAAGAAAATTGAACCTTTCTTTGAACTCATCTTCATGGGTGCGCTGTGCATATTCCTGTGCGATATGGGAATGGAAGCCGGAAAAAGACTGTCGGAATTTAAAAGCGTCGGTGTTTTCCTGGTCAGTTTCGGTATTGCGATGCCATTGATTGGCGCGGCATGCGGCTTGTTTGTGGGTCATTTCCTGCTGGGCTACTCGGTCGGCGGCATTACATTGGTGACAGTATTGGCAGCCAGTTGTTCCTATATCGCGGTGCCGCCGGCGATGCGCCTTGCGATCCCGGAAGCCAATCCATCGTTCTATCTGACCTTGTCGCTCGGTTGCACTTTCCCGTTTAACGTGGTGGTCGGTATTCCCATGTATTACGCCGCCGCCCAGTACTTGCACGAGACTTATTACCCGCTGGTATGAGTAATTTCATCGCTAATAACGGTATAAATATTTTTGGAGAGAAATCATGGTAATACCATCGGAAATTCTACTATCGATGAAACGGATCGACATTGTCATCAATGAGGATTCGCTAGGTGAGTTGCGCGAACTGCTTGAGGAAGCCAATGTGCGCGGCTTCACCGTGATAAAGAGGGTGGGAGGGTTGGGGTCAACCGGTGAGCGTAATCCGGAGGATTACGCATTGGCGGAAAATAACGCCCTGATAGTGCTCGCCTGCGAAGAAAAACAAGCGGAGAAGGTTATTACAACACTTCATCCCAGGTTGAAAGAGTTCGGCGGCATGTGTCTGATTTCCGATTGCAAATGGACAATCGGGCCAGCCGCTTCATACTAAACCGGATCGGATCAAAATACCCTAAGGAAGCTCTGAAATAGGGTGCGAGCGACGGTCAGGCAAGACGAAATCAGAAGAAAAAGTGCAGTTTACAAGATGTAAATGAGCATTTTGAGTCTGATTTCAACACAGCATGATCAAGCGCAGCAGTTTTTCAGAGCTTCCCTAATCAAACTAAATCCCGGCTGCTATCAGCCGGGATTTTTCCGGAGTTTATTCAGCGCGGGCAATACTCGGTTGTCTTTCGAGCTATCGGTATTCAAGCAATGATTGCGCTATTGTTTTCTTGCGCTAAGACCGGTTTTGCCGATCCAGCCGCAATCATCAGCGTTTCCCTAATATGGCTGCAGAATTCCGCTATTGAGCGGATTTCTACTCTGCCATCGCTTTCTTTAGCCTGCTTTGCATATTTTCGACCCCAGACGCATAAGGGTTTACGCTTAGGTGCTTGCACGGATTTTTTCGTTTGTTATCCCCAAGTAATATTTGGAAAAAGTTGAATCGGTTATGTCAAATTTTTACTTGAGAACCACTAAAAGAGGGGGTGTCAAAATGACGTGGAGAAATATTCAATTTACCTGCTGGACCGTCTTCTTCATCATTGGATGTTTTCTATGGAGCCCGCATTTATTCGCTGCGGAAGCGGACAAGGCGAAAAAGCCGTCCGTTGTCGTTCAAAATAAAACCGCACCAGCCAATGGAACCAATGGCGCACCGTTCAGCGCGCTGGAAACACCGGGACGTACGCGTTTCGACTTCGACAATCTGACCAGACTGATGGAAGAGCATAAAACGCCGCTCGCCGCCATGATGCCGGATTGGCTCAATGTCGCGATCGAGCACCGCACCCGTTACGACGTGTACGATCACGGTTTTACCAAAGCCATCCCGGGATTCAACGACCAAGTTCATCAACGCACCCGTTTCTTGTTCGAGGTCAAGAATATCATCGATCCGCTCAAATTCACGCTGGAATTGACCGACATTCGCGCTCCGCTGGCCAATTTCGGCCAAGAGCATAATCCGAATATGGCCGATCATTTCGACTTCACTCAAATGCATCTCGGCGTACACGACAAAAACTTTCTCGGCACAGGCTATGCGGCGAAATTCGAGGTCGGACGCTTCATGATGGATTTGGGTGAAGCCCGTCTGGTCGGGGGACACCGCTGGGGAACCTTATCGCCTGCGTTCGACGGTTTGCACTTCATGATGGGCAATACCGATCAGAAATGGAGTCTGCGCGTGTTCGGCGCCCGGCCGGTGCAGCGGGTGACGACATCATTAAACTGGAACACCCCCGAAACCTACTTCTCGGGCGCTTACGTCACCAACCGCGATCTGCGCTGGGCCAACTTCGACGGTTATTTCCTGCAACTGAACGAAAGCGATCATCTTAGACAGCGCAACTT
>JAFEEV010000260.1 GCA_018240935.1 Pseudomonadota bacterium | reverse complement strand
TGCGGATCGACTGTATAACTAAAGATGTTTCCTTTTGCCGCTTTCTGATCCGGCAGCGCAATGGATAACTCGGGCGCTCTATTGCTTGCCAGTTTTGCTTTAATGGCTTCCGGATCCCAAACAACGCCATCTTCATTAAACCGGATCTGCTCGATAGCAAATGGGCTAATACCATCATTCTCCAGGTAATTATGGATTGTCAGGGTATCCGTTGCTCCTATCAAGGCAAGTATCAAATCATTGCCAGAACGGCTGACGCGTACTTGATCCGAAGCAATGCCATAATCAATCAGCACCGTATCGATCTTTCCGGCAGTCGCGTCATCACTGTCAATCGTATCCTGACCGGAACCTTTACCGAACAAATAGGTATCATTTCCAGCCCCACCCGACAAGGTATCATTGCCTGCGCCGCCATTTAGAATGTCATCGCCGCCATTGCCTGCTAACGCATCGTTGCCGCCTTCGCCATAAATCACGTCATTCTCGTCGTTGCCCGCGATGTGATTGTCCATTTCCTGCGGGTCAAGCGGAAGTGTGGAACCAGCCAATGCGATCAGTTCCGCTACGGTCAGTACCGAGCCATCGCCAAACTGTATGCGTTCCAATCCCATACCGGGTAGATCGGTCGAATTCGGCAATACGATCTCAACACCGCCGCCCGCCCATGACAAAGCAATCGCCGCGTGCATGGTTTGGCTGTAGAGTACCTCGACATCGCCCGGATCATCACCGTCATAGCGAACGGCACGCACCCCTTCAACCACTCGTTGTCCCGGCATGATGGTGATAGCGCCCGGATCGATCCCTGCCAAGCGTAATACATCCTGTGCAACCGGTTTTGCTTCCAGAGTGTCATTCAAATGCGAGCCTACACCTTCTCTGCCGCCATTGCTTTCAATCTGCCACAGCTGCGTTCCCGTATCCCAAATCGTGTCGAAACCGGTTTCTCCGGCCAGCATGACATAGGTATCCTGACTGAACTTGCCATCGAGAAAATCATTTCCGTCACCGCCGATCAATATATCCCGGGCATGGTTACCGTATAGCGCATCATTTCCCGTATTTCCATACAGAAATCCGCCGATATGCGGTGCGACATCGGTGAAGTAATACATTTCATTATTCAGCGCAATTTTGCCTGAAGCGTAAAGCGTATCATCCCCGCCGCCGCCATCGATCAACGAGATTTCTCTGGCTGAAGCAATATCGCTTTGCCCGTGGCCGTCGTTGTATTGGTATCCGTTACCCTGTTTATAACCTGCGATGACATTATCGCTGCCGCCGCCTTGAATGCGCTCGACCTGCATATTGACGGTCGTGGTGGTTTGCCAATAATCCTGAAGCCCGCCGGGAAATGGTGACGTTATAACTTGACCGCCGGTGATAAAGCCGATAATTGCACCATTCTCATAGACAGGTAACAGATTAGCGGTGCTCATACCTGTCACATCCAGCTCTTCGAGCAGCCGCAGCCATTCGGCAATCGGAATAAAGTGCCGCTCGGATGACGGACTCGTCTCCGGGGTGTCAGGAAGCGCTGCATTGATCAGATCAACCGTCGTGCTGGAATTCTCAGAACTATCGAATTGCCGCCGGATGATGGCGGTATCGGCGGCCGTATCCAGCACTGCAAAATGTTGCAGCACGATTTCTGTTTCGGAAGCAGCCACCGATTCCGCGCGGTACGTTGCATCGTCTATCCGCGTATAAGAACCGAAATTCGCACCGTAGCGGTTACCCAGTAAATCATTGATCCACTCTGCCCGTGCAGTATCCAGAAAATCCGCTTGCAATTGCGCAATATCGATATCGGAGTCAGATGTCGCAAGCCAGTCGGCAACATTGATTGCCGCGCCGTTTTCCTGGCGGATCGTCCAAATATGCGGCGACACGAAATAATCCTGCAACGTCAACGTGGCGCCGCCGCCATGTAATGTCAGGATCAAATCATTGCCTGTCCGTTCGTGCCGCAGATCGGTCAGTGCCGCACCTTCCGTCAGCGCTATGATGCTGATGCCGTCCGCCGCTTCCACCGCCACGTCGTTTCCCGCCGACATCCAACCGAAAAGATAAGTGTCGGCGCCCTCGCCACCGATGAGTATGTCGTCGCCCGCGCTACCGTCGAGAGTATCGTTGCCTGCATTACCTTCCATGCGATCGTCAGCGATCGTGCCCAGCAAGCGATCATCGCCCGATGTTCCGCCAAGAATGCTCTCGGCAAGCACGCTGATCTCACTGGCATTCAGCAACGAATGATCATTGAACCGCAGCGCTGAGATATTCGCTCCTTGGTTAAACCAGCCTTCAAACAGTATGCTGTCTTGCGTATCTCCTACACGCATCAGCAAGCTGCCGTCCGCCAATGCAAAGAAATGCAGATCGCTTACGGCGATACCGGCACCCAGCTGAACTTCATCCCCGGCAGCATCTTCGCTGGCCGCTGCGGTAATCGTGTCGGCACCGTCGCCGCGATTGAACGTATAAATGTCTGCGCCACCCCCTCCGGTATAGCGATCGGCGCCGGCACCGCCTTGCAACGTATCCTCGCCAACCTGACCGAATAGCGCATCATTCCCCGTTCCACCGGTAAGCAGATCATCACCGGCGTCACCTAAAAGGAAATCGTTGCCGCCGTAGCCTTTGAGCGTATCGTTGTCGATGCCGCCCTGGATGAAGTCCGCGCCTGTACCGCCGTAGGCCTGCACGATCGGTTGTCCGGAATCAACCTTAATGGACGACAAATTCAGCACAACGGCCTTGTGCAAGTTCTCGCTGACCCAACTCTCCAGGTTGATTGAATTGTTGCCGTGATCAAATTGAATTTGTGCAGCCATGCCATAAAGCGCATTCCGCAGACCCAGCGTTCCGCCGTTTGCCAGGGAAACACGCAAAATACCGGAATCGCCCAGCCATGCCGCACCTAACGGCGTATTCGATGATGGCGCTCTGGAATTTGCCATTGAGCCTTGCGTTTCACCGGTCAACTTGGCCAATGCGCCCAGCGGCATAGCGCTACTGCCGGCATCAGCCAGCATAATGATATTGTTTCCTTCCAGATCGTTGATCGAATCGCCTTCTTCGACAGCGAGATAGGTATCGTCGCCAGCACCGCCGTATAATTCATCGTTTCCGGTTCCACCGATCAACGTATCATTGCCGCCTCCACCGGCAAGCCGATCGGCGTCCGCGCCACCATCCAGAAAGTCGTCGCCCTGATAGGGCAACGAGATTCCTTTGTCGTCGCCGATAAGCACATCCATGCCCGCGCCGCCGGCAAGATAATCGGAACCTCCGCCGCCTGTCAGCTCATCATTGCCGTTACCGCCGCTTAAATAATCGTTGCCATGCAAGGACGCACCCAAGGTCTCGTGAAAATTATCCCCTACCACTACATCATCACCATCTTGCCCAAGGATTGTATCGCTGCCCGCTTCACCAAAAATCACATCGCTATCGGCGCCGCCGTCAACCGAGTCGTTACCGCCCCCCGCAAAGATCCAGTCTTTACCGGTTCCGCTTGCAATAACATCATCGCCGCCCGCGGCCATTGCGACCTCCGCGGGCGATGTACCGAAGTTATATTTCCGGCTGTAGGTGTTAACACTATCCTTGCTGCTGGTTGTTCGATTGACTTTCCAATTTTCATCGAAAGACTCGACGT
>JAFEEV010000025.1 GCA_018240935.1 Pseudomonadota bacterium | reverse complement strand
GAGCTTCCTTAAGGAAGACAGCGCAGCGCTTGCTCAGCGCAGCTTATGCTGCATCAGTTCACACAATGCTTCGTAAGGAATGGGTCGGCTGAAATAAAAGCCTTGATGAAAATAACACGCATGCTGCAACAGTAACTTCACCTGCCGCTCCGTTTCCACGCCTTCCGCGATCACCGTAAGACCGAGATTCTTTCCCAAGCCGATAATGGCTTGCACGATTTTCAGATCGTTGCGGTTCTGTTCCAGCGTGCGCACAAACGATTTGTCGATTTTCAGAATGTCGATCGGCAGTTCGCGCAACAGCGTCAGCGAAGAATAGCCGGTGCCGAAATCGTCCAGGGCGATTAATATTTCCAGACGCTTGATTTCTTCCAGCACCCGGCTGACCCGTTCCATATCGTTGACAATGGCGCTTTCGGTGATTTCCAGTATCAGCGATTTGGCGGGTAATCCGGTATCGTGCAGCACTTGCACGATCGTCTGCGGAAAATGCGGGTTCAATAATTGGCGCGGATTCACGTTCACCGACACGTTCACCGGATAACCCAATTGCCTGAGCCGGTGCGCCGCAACGCACGACGTTCTCAATACAATCTCGCCCAGTTGTTCGATCTGCCCGATATCCTCGGCCAACGGCAGGAAATCGCCCGGCGACAGATAACCGCGTTTCGGATGCAACCAGCGCACCAGCGCTTCGATGCGCGCGATATGATGCGATTGCGCGTTGACGATTGGTTGAAACAACACTTGCAGTTCATCGTTCTTGATGGCGGCGCGCAATTCCCTTTCCAATTCGAGCTGGTCGCGCGTCCACACCACCGACGACTCGGCGGAATAAAAACCGAAGTGATTGCCGCCGTCTTTCTTGACGCGATACATCGCAGTACCGGCTCTTTCCAGGACCGTTTCGCTGGACAAGCCATCCTCGGGGTAAAAACTCACGCCGATACTGGCGGACACAAACACTTCCAAACCGTCGATCTCAAACCGTTGCCGGATGGCGTCGAGCATTTTCTGCGCCATTGCCGGCGCGGAATTCTCCTTCGTCAATCCGCACGACAGCAACACGAACTCATCGCCGCCCCAGCGCCCCAAAATATCTTCCGCAGCGGCAAAATCGTACAAACGCGCGGAAACCATTTGCAGCAGTTTGTCACCGGCATGGTGCCCCATCGCATCGTTGATTTTCTTGAAATTATCCAGCGTGACAAAGAATACCGCGATGATCTTGCCGCTGCCTTGGAGCGCGCGAATCAGATCGTCGAACTGCGCCAGCAAGCGCGATCGGTTCGGCAGTTTGGTCAAGGCATCGTAGCTTTGCTGATGCGCCACCTGCTGCGCCAATTCGACGCGATCGGTGATGTCGGTCATCGCAATCACCGATCCCATGACGGCTTCCCGGTCGTCGAATAATTGATTGCGCGTGATCCGCACCGTCCGTTCGTTGCCCTGCGCCGTTTTCAGCACGCACTCGATCATGCCGGGTTTGCCGAGACTATCCGCCACACGATCCTTGCCGGCTTGATTCGCGGACACATCCCCGGCTTGCGCATCGAATCCCAGAATCTCCGCCAGCCGTTTTCCTTTGATCTGATCGAGCCGGATGCGCAGAATGTTTTCCGCCCCTTTGTTGATGTAAATCACCTGATCCGAAGCATCGGTGATGATGACGCCGTCTCCGATCGACTCCAAGGCGACATTGGAATGGGTCTTACTAATCCAGAAGGTGCGCAGAAAATCATTGATACGCCGCCAATTCCACAGCGGATACAGCGACAGCGTGCCGAGCATGGCCGCACCCGGAGGAATCCAGATACGGTAAAACTCCAGCATCAACCCCGCCAGGAACACGGCGGCGGCGATCAACGCGAGCAGCGGCGGAACGGTGAAGCTCTTACCGCTCCAGGCGATGATCGCCAGAACGGCGCTTACCCACACCACCGAAATGACCGTTGTGAGCGCTGCCGGAACCGGATAAATCGCGCGGCCGGTGGTCAGCATCGACAATACGTTGGCGTGCCATTCCACCCCCGTCATGGGTTGATGATTGAGCGGCGACAGTGGTGTGGCAAAACGCGCGCCCATGCCCGTCGCCGTCATGCCAACGATCACTGTCTTGCCTCTTAAACCGGCCAGCGCTTCATCGTCGAACAAAACCTGCGCATACGAAATTTTGCGGAAACTGCCGGATTCTCCGGCATACGGAATCAACGCCTCTTGCGCCCGCACCCAATGCCCGGCCGCTGGCGCTTCCAGCGCGGAAAATGATTGATGCAGCGCCCGCGCCGCGGCCGGATCGGTCAGCGCCAATGCCAGCGCAGGCCATGCCGGCGCATTGATACCGGCATATAAAAAAACACGCCGCGCCACGCCATCGCTATCCAGCTCGACATCGGCATGCCCCAGCGCAGCTTGTTGCGCAAACAACGGCAGCGGCTGCACCAGCGTCAGCTGCTCTTTACCGGCTTCCAAGGCCGGCGCCACGGGAAAAATGACGCCGCCGTGCGCCGCGATGGCGTATGCCAATAAATGGTCTGCGTAGGGATCGCTGTCCTGCGGTTCGGACAGCAGTAAATCAATCGCCACCGCCCGGTTGCCGATGGAACTCAGGCGGTTGATGAGTTCCGCGTGCACGCCCCGGGACCACGGCCAGCGGCCCAACGCTGTGAAACTTTCATCATCGATGGCGACGATGACGATATTGGGATCCTGCGGGTATTGTTGCAGGATGGCCATTTTGTCGTACAGGATGTAATCGAAACGTTCCAGTACTTCGGCGTAAGCCAGGTAAGCGATACCGGCCAGCAAGATTACGATGCGCGCAACAAATGAATAATGCTGCCGTAACTTGCCCGCATGGGTCATATCAGCACAAGCAGCGGCAACAACATAAGCAGCATGAACCAGTAGGAAATACCGAATGGAACTTCAACCGCTTGCGGTTTTCCCCACGGCCCTTCAAAACCGTCCGATTCGATGGTTTTGATGCGGAGATAATAGGTGCCGCTGTCCGGTTTTGCGATCGTCAGCTGCGAAGCGGCGGTCGATTCCTCATGAATAATGCTGGTGAATTCGCGATCGCGCGCAAACTGGAACTGGAAACGCTGACCTTCCTCGGCGGCGCGCCAGGCGAATGTCATTTTGCCGTCGTCGAGCTGCGCCTCACCCACCGCCGGTGCGGGATAGGGCACGCGGAACGCCATAGTGTCGCTGAACGGCCCCGCGCCTTCACGCGCCGAAACTGAAAAAATACGCCAGAAATAATGGCCGGGAGCGAGCGATTCGGATAACGTCACGCTGTTTTCCTTGATCTCGGGGTTAAAATACAGTGCGGTCGAAAAATCGGCATCCTTACTGATCATGATCGCATAATGCGATACATCGGTTTGCGCCGCCCATTTGAATTGCTGCTGCTCCGGCTCCGCCATACCGCCGGGCAGCGGTGCGAGAATAAAAGGCGCTTCCGGATAGGCATTGAGCGCGAATGGAATGACCTCATCCTTGCCTTCGATCGACAAGCGGTCAATGCCGCGAACCCTCAGCCAGTAGTCCCCATCGGGAATTTCGCCGTCGCGGAAAGGCAGGCTCGGCGTGGTAAATTCCGACCGCAGATTTTTGAAATCCCGGTCTGCGGCAATTTGCGCCCGGTATGCGTGCGCACCCGCCAGCGGATTGAATTTAATCACCAGCGGCAAACTCTGATAATAACGCGCCGTCCCGGACAGATCCGGCGGCGGCAACAGCTTGACCGGCGCTACCGGCGCCATGCCCTGCGCGGTCATCGTGCCGTAACCGGCCGGCACTTTGACATTTCTTTTGCCGCCCGCGACCTCGACTTTACCCGCCAGCACCTCACTGCTGGTGCCCGGTTGCGCCTCAATGACGCCGACGCGAAAATCCGTGCCGCGTACCGAACTGATCGCGGACGGCGTTTTGATCCTGAAGCGCGTGGCTTTTCCGGATTTCTCCGGCACCGTGCTTTCCGTGCGCCCCTGTTGCAAATCAATCAAGGTATCGGTCAAACCGTGATCGCCGAAGATGCGCATGTTGTCGAAACGCAATCGGGTATTTTCCTGCACCCGCATATGCGAGCTGTCGGCGAACTCCACCGTCACGAAAGCATCGTTGCCGCTGTGTATCTCATCGCCGATCAGCAATTGCATGCCCTGTTCGACCGGTATGCGCTCTTGATTCTCGCGCAACACGGCCGCTGCGCCATACACGCTCAGCACCCGCGCCGATGTGTTGTTCACCTTGGCCCAGGCCACCGGAATGCGCAATTGGGTGCCGGGCGGTATCACGTAGGGATTTTTTACGCCATTGAGTTGCTGCAATTGCGGCACGTAGTCCATGCTTTTGAGGTGGCGTTCCGTCAGATTCCACAAATTATCGCCGGGCCGGACGGTATAAATCCATTCTTCAGCAGCCGCAGAGGCCGATAGAATCATAAGCAGAAACAATGCTATGCCGCAGATCCCACCAAACCGGCGCGCAAGTTTTCCTAATTGCATGCCATCCCCTTTCTCATTGGAACATCATTGGGTAAAACTTTGAACACAAAGAAATCCGTCATTCCGGCATCGAAAAATGCAGCAGTCTAGCGCCCATAACCCATAAGTTCAATAGTTTGCGATGAACTCCACATGTAATTTCAAGCAATCCGTTGCAACGGTTTAATGAAAGGATAGCTTGATGTCAGCGGCTTGCAGAAAATCCTGTTCTGTCATGAGATCAATCAGCGTCAAAGGGTGTTGATCGAGCCAACCTGCCGGAAAATCCAAATTCACCCGGTTTTTATTCACATACAACAGAATTTCCGGCAGACTGGCGTTGGAGCGGCTTCGATGCAACACCACCGCCAGCCTTAACAAAACGCACAAACGCATGATGGAGGTTCGCAATGGCACGGCGACCGATTCGAATTCTTCCACGGGAAATTTGCGCCGGTGGCTGCGCACCAGCACGGCCAGCTTCATTTGCTCCTGGCGCGAGAATCCGGCCAAGTCGGAGTTGGCGGTGAGATAAGCGCCATGCCGGTGATATTGATTATGTGCGACCGACAAACCGATTTCATGCAGGTAAGCACCCCAGCGCAACAATTTCAGATCGTTCTTTTCATCCAATTCCCACGCGGTTTTTACCTGATGAAAAAAGTTTCCGGCCGTTTCTGTTACCCGGGCTGCTTGTTCCAAATCGGCATTGTACCGTTGCGCCATCGCCATGATCGTCTGGTCCCTGATATCTTCGTCGTGCACCCGGCCGATCAGATCGTACAGCAAGCCTTCGCGCAGCGCGCCCTCGGATACGTCGATCTTTTTCAGGTTGAGCGCTTCGAAAATACCGTACAGGATCGACACACCGCTGGCGAACACCGGTTTTCTGCGCTCCGACAAACCGGCAAAATCGAGCAGCGCGCTATCGCCGATCGCATCCATCGCATCCAGCAATTGCGTCAACGCCGGCATGGTAATCCCTGAGTCGCACCAGCCCTGCGCTTGCACCACATCCCGTATGGCAATGATGGTGCCGGAAGAGCCCAGGGCGTAATCCCAGCCCATTTTTTTGTACGCCGTTTCCAGCGATTCCAGCTCCTGCATCGCAAAAAGAATGGCTTTGCGCATTTTCTTAGCTTTAATCTTGCCGTCGTCGAAAAAACGCTGACTCATATTGACGCACCCCATATACAAACTTTCCGTTTGGTAGGTGTCGAACCCCTTGCCGATGATCAGTTCCGTGCTGCCGCCGCCGATGTCGATCACCAGACGTTGATTCACTTCATCGTACAACGTATGCGCAACACCGGAATAAATGAGCCTGGCTTCTTCACGCCCGGCAATGATTTCGATCGGATGTCCCAGCGCCTGATGCGCTTGCAGCAAAAAATCCGCGCCGTTGCGCGCCTGACGCAGCGTATTCGTGCCGACGGCGCGCACGTTCACATGGGGAATTTCACGGATGCGCTGGCCAAAGCGCTGCAAGCATTCCAGCGCCTGTTGCATGGATTCTTTCGTCAATTCCTGCTTGTCGTTCAGTCCCGAAGCCAAGCGCACCATCTCTTTCATGCGATCGATAGTCTGCAGACGGCCATCCGTCCAATTGGCTACAATCATGTGGAAACTGTTGGAACCTAAATCCACCGCTGCGTAAGATTCATCCATGTTCGGCGCCATAAGGGGATAATATGTAAATCGATGAACTCGTTTTATAGACCAATCCATGCAAAAACACCGGCTGATCATCATGCGGCATGCCAAGTCGGATTGGAGCGAGGAAGGCCGTCCGGATTTCGACCGGCCGCTGACAGCACGCGGCAGGAAAGCTGCAAAACAAATGGGGCAATGGCTGAAACAGCAGCAATTTCATATCGGCCAGATTCTGTGCTCACCGGCGCTGCGGGCCAAACAAACCGGCCAATTGGTGCTCGAGCAACTGAACTTGCCGCAGAAAAGCATGCTTTGGGACAGTAAAATCTACGAGGCATCATTACCCGATCTGATCGCGCTGATCCAGCAATACGGCCAAGGCATCCGCACCCTCCTCATCATCGGCCACAATCCCGGTCTGGATCAATTGCTTTGTCATTTGTCCAACACCCCTCCGCCTGCCGGTCAATCCGGCAAATTACTTACCACCGCTGCACTTGCCGTACTGGATTTCGGCGCTGCCGCCATCTCGGCAAATGCTCATCAGGCGCAGTTGCAATACCTGATCAGACCGAAAGAACTAGGGAAGTTCTGGAAAAGGTAGCGAGCGACGGTCAGGCAAGGCGAAATCAGATGAAAAAGCGCAGTTTACAAGATGTAAATGAGCATTTTGAGTCTGATTTCAACACAGCATGATCGAGCGCAGTAGTTTTTCAGAG
>JAFEEV010000259.1 GCA_018240935.1 Pseudomonadota bacterium | reverse complement strand
TTCCGGTATATCATCCCCAAAAAAGAGAATGACTGGTCTACTTTTTTGAAAAGAAAAAATAGTAACAGACGATATAAATGCCGGATACAAATGCGAAAAATTCATTTCTTTAATTTGTTTGTCATGGAGGTCTGACGATGGTTAACTCGAATATCAAAAATATCGTCAATGGAATTGATCTTGAGCAATCCCAAGTCATATACGGTCAGATTAAGATAGAGGGTAACAACGATATTGCCAAACCTCACTATCAGGCGACAGTTGTTTGGGACAACGGTTACAACACTACCACGAGCGTAAATGGTGATCAGACCATCATCGGCGATGAGCCGGTCCGCTATGGGGGAGGAGGCATGGGTATTACACCGCAGGATCTTCTACTTACCGCCGTTGGCCATTGTCTTGCCGCCACTTATATCGGCGGATTATCGGTTGCCCGGATTAATGTGGAATCACTCCGCCTGCATGTTTCAGGGCGTGTCAATTTCCGGGCGGCTTTTGCAATAGAACCGGGCAACCCCGGATTTGAAGATATAACGGTTGTAGTGGAGATACAGACTGACGCGCCATTGGACAAAGTAACCGCTCTTTTGAAAAAACTGCAGCAGATAGCTCCCATACCGGACACCATCATGCGTCCGGTTCCGGTCAACATCGAGATTCATCACCATTCAGAGCAGGCCACAATGCCACATGACTGACAACAGCTTATTACGGCGAAACGCTACAGGCCGGATCATATACGCCAGAACACATTCCCGGTTGGAAACAGGAAAGGAGATAAGCAATGAAAGCCAGTGATATTCATGACGTGACCGTAATCGGTGCAGGCCCGGCAGGTTTGTCGGTAGCCTATGAACTGACAAAAGCAGAACTGACTCCACTGGTATTGGAACGTACGCTTGCTGTAGGGGATGTCTGGCGCAATCATTATGATGGTCTGCGCCTGAATACAGGTCGTTTCCTTTCAGCCCTGCCAGGCAGTAAATTCCCAAGATCTACTGGAGCATGGCCTTCGCGTGATGCGGTCGTGCATCTACTCGAAACATTTCCCGCTCGGGGCGGTTTCACTGTACAGACTGGAATCGAAATTAAAAAAGTCAGTTATGACCGTAACCGCGATATCTGGTTGATCACAAGCAGTGATGGCCGACAATTTGAATCCCGGGCGGTTGTCATGGCAATCGGCACTTGCCGTATTCCGGTGATTCCTGAATGGGAAGGGAGAGAGGCTTTTCCAGGAGAAATCATTCACTCTTCAAAATTCAAACGTGCACAAGATTACGCGGGAAAGCATGTGCTCGTGATCGGCAGCGGAAATTCTGCGGCTGAAATTGCCAGCAGACTGACTGAATATGCGAGCTCGGTAGCGATGTCTGTCAGGACACCGCCGTACTTTTTGCCCAAAAGTATTTATGGTATTCCGATTGTAGGCCTAGGAATAGGGTTAAAGCATTTGCCCAATAATCTAGTTGATATGTTGCTAAGCTTTCTGCAACGCAGAACGATAGGTGATCTGACAGCATATGGTCTCCCGTTTCCAACGATGCCCCTCACCAGGCAATACGCTATCAATAATGTAGTGCCGATTCTATACGGTCCTTTCGCTAACGATGTTCGTGCCGGTCGGATCAAAATCGTCGGACCGATACAGAAAATTTCGGGGCGGATGGCACATGTTCTGAATACTGTTGGAACAGCACAGGATAGTGATAACACCGTGACGACGCTGGAACCTGATGTCATTGTTGCTGGAACCGGTTTTCGTACCGGAGTTCCTGAGCTTGTTCAGATACCGGGCATTGCTGACGAGAAGGGTAGGCCAAAAATTTCGGGTGACCAGGAATTCGAGGGAGCGCCCCGTCTCTACTTTATCGGACAAGTCAATCCACTCAGTGGTCAGTTGCGGGAAATTCGCATCGAAGCTGGCAAAATCGCCAGGAAAATCAGGAAACAGATTGGGGCAAAATAGAGTGAGAATGTTTGAAGAGATTCTTTTACCTCAATGGCTTAAAAATCATGGATCTACCAGTATGAAGGCCGATGTCAGCATACTGGATTACCTTGACAACGATGCCTAGAAAAATATCAGTAGAGGAAAAAATACTGCGGACGACACGTCGTCTGTTTTGCCGTGTGGGCATTCATGCTACCGGTATCGCCAGAATCATTGAAGAATCGGGTGTATCCCGGCGCAGTCTCTATACGCATTACGGATCGAAAGAAAACCTGCTCAAAGCCGTGTTCGAGGCAGAGGCAGATATGTGGTTCCGTTGGTTTGATTTGGATCTTCCGACAATGGAATGCTCTCCTTTCGACCGCATCCTGGCACTGTTCGATTTAATGCAGGACTGGTTCGGCAGTGAAGATTTTTTCGGTTGTGTATTTATCAATGCCGTGGCTGAACATGAAAAGAGCAATGGCTGGATACAGGAAATAGCCAACGGGCACAGGGAGAAAATAAATGCCAGACTCCAGGCAATGGTAGCGGAAAGCGGCGCACGGAATCCCGAGATAGTAACGGAAAAACTGAGCCTATTGATTGATGGCACCATCGTGACAGCAATGGTTACCGGCAATGGTGAAATTGCGCATATAGGACGATTAGCTGCTGAGGATATTCTGCGCAGCGCTACATAGGAGAGAATATTACCTTGAACTGGTCGCTACATATTGACAGAGCGCTGCCCCAACCCTTGCGAGTAATTTTAAGAGGTGCGGGACAGGTAGTTTTCTGCTGCAATGCCGTAACGGGATTCATTGTTCTGGCTGCATTCTATGCTGGTGGAGTAATCTTGGGGCTGGCTGCAACCGTTGGGGTAATCAGCAGTACGGTTACCGCGTATGCTCTCAGATTCTGCGAGGATGATATTGATGCTGGATTATATGGATTTAACGGCACTCTGGTAGGGCCCTGCCTGTTTCTATTTCTCGAGCAAACGCCTCAGCTCTGGCTCTACATTGTACTTGCCTCGATGCTGTCAAGCATCGTGTGGGTTACTCTGGCGAGAATTCTCCAGAACTTTAAGATTCCAGCTGCAACCTCGCCATTCGTCCTGACTAGCTGGTTGTTTTTGATAACGATATACGCATTTGATAGTTATGCACGACCAGCATTACCCGCAGCAAGCACTCAAACAACTGCGATAGAAATAGGGGCCATACCTATCGAAACGTGGTTTAGCGCGCTAGCAAGAAGTCTAAGCCAAGTTATCCTTACTGACAGTATCCTTGCCGGCGGTTTACTTTTAATGGGTATTGCGATCGCTTCGCTGCGTGGCGCACTCATGGCCATAGGCGGAGCAATCATCGGGGTTGTCTTGCCAGCGCTGATTGGGATTAGCCAGGAGGTAATCGAGATAGGGCTGTATGGATTCAATCCGGTCCTGACTATGATTGCGGTAGGGTGGGTTTTTCTTGAACCTACTGCTAAAAGTGCTGCGCTGGCAGTATTAGCTGGTATTCTGGCAGTGTTATGCCAAGCAGTATTATCTAGTCTACTGACACCCATGGGTCTGCCCGTTCTGGCATCTCCCTTTATTCTTACCTTATGGGTAGTCCTGTTTATTGCGAGTAAATCCAGATACTGATTTTCGGCAGCAATGAGTTAAGCAAATTATCCCCTTTTCGATTCCAGAAAACATTTCCAGGAGGAGTTTATGACCACAATCTGGCAGAATTTATCGATCCACACCCGGCGCCTTGTAATTGTCACGGGAATATTGATGAGCATCGTTGTGATCGGCATGCAGTTTCACGTAAGCTCTCAGGGAGACAGATCGGAAACTTATCCCAAAGGCTTTCGTGGCGGCACCTGCACGATCGAGTCCGATACATTATTGATCGGCTATTCCGCTTATTTTATTCCTGATGACTATGAAATACCGGAAGATGCATTGAGTGCAATGGCCGCTCCAATTCTGTGTGGAAAAATACCCGGCCCGGGCCTGCTCAGTATTACCATCGATCTGTTATATCCCGTAACTATACGGGAACAGCCCGTAGCACTTACCCTGTTCAGGGAAGTCGATGGAAAATCAGGGCAACCACTTCTTTCGGCTCCTGCCGGAAATTATCATTCAGGCATCATTTCCCAGGAAATTCGTATTAAGGAAACGGGAGAATACATATTCCGTCTCTCCGGAATAGATGAGCACCAGGCTGAATTCAATCTGGAAATCCCGATCACGGTCGGCACGGAATGGTATGAGCCTTTCATTCAGTTCTGGCCTTTGCTCTTACTAAGCGCGGTAGCTGTCTTTTTATATAATCTCAGACGAATGGTCGATTAGTTTTTCTTCTGCTTATAAAGATCCGGTCATTTGACCACCGTACTATGGTCGATCAGACACTTTATCCTATCAGTTAACGTTTACTGGAGAACTCAATGACAGGTTATTTTGGCAACGTCGCTATCCCTTACGATCAAGACCTCGGCCCGGTGCTTTTCGAGCACTATGGCGCCGACATCGCACAACGTACCGTGGAAAGATCACTTAAGGACGTGCTTGAAGTTGCCGTCGGTGCTGGTATAATACCCGTAAGTTGCGTAATATGCTCGCAACACACAACTGACTGCAATCGACACCAGTAATTCCATGCTGGATGTTGCCCATGCGAAATTTCTTCCTCATGAACAATTCATATTTTTTGATAAAGAAATGCCTTTTCGCGAAATCCACCGGACATTGAGACATGGCGGGTGTTACTTGTTCAATGTCTGGGGCTCGGAACACTACAATCCATTCGCCAGGTTGAGTTTCGAAGTACTTAATCAATTCTTTCCGTCGGATACGCCCAGATTCCTGTTCAATCCCATTTCCTGTCATGCAATCGACCCCATCAAAGAAATACTCACTCGTTCAGGCTTTGACCGAATCGTAATATTAGTCTCAATCAATTACGTGCGGTTGATATCTCTCGAATTGGCAAAAAACAAAGTAGACTTGAGAGTCAATATCTGCAAGCGATCAAACAAGCTTTGGCAATTGTCAGTAGAAATATCAAAAACACTGACAAATTTTCAAAAAATTTATAAAATTTGTATCTAATGAATAGCAAAAAGTGTTGGATTTTGATCCGGTGGGCTAAAAAGACAAAAGAATCCAACTGTGCCAAATTTATGCTAAATCGCCCTGCAAAAGGTAGTCACCATAATTGCTAGAAGTGCCATCTTCAAGAAAGCGACTATCATTAATCCATAGCTGAAGTAATCCGTTCTTCCAACCAATCAGCCCATTTAACAGCTCTGGCAATCAAATCAGAGCGATACTTTGCATTATATTTTGGAGTCCGTGAATGATAATTGGCTGCTTTTGTCCAGATGTCGCCCTTGTCATTCCTGATATGCAGACGCACCCGCCAGGCGGCCAGATCATAGGCATAACAACCAACTCTTGCCACATGCTCAGCCGTGATGCCATATTTGGATAAATCTTGTAGGTATGAGGTATTAAACTGCATAGAACCAACATCGTAAGTGCCATTCCTATTATTGACCCATTGACCTGGCTTGCCACCCTCTTTTTCGGCTATCGCCAGTAAGATATTGGCGGGTATTTCATACTTGATGGCGGCTATAATTGAGCACACCACTCTTTCTTGCATATCCGGCGGCAAATTCATCATCGGTCGAATCGGTTAAATGCCCTATCCATTATTTACCCCCTCCTTGCGAAATATTGTTCACACCTGACGATTCCTGAGCCTGGCCTTTTTCTATGGCATTACGCAAAGCATCCGTTCCTGCACTCCTTGCTGCTGTCAGCCGACCGGCTGCCAGTGTGCCGCCATAAGAGGCAACGGCTACCGCCGTACCTGCCGCCGCCATAAAACCACCGGCGCCATAACTGCCAATTCCGACAGCAGAACCTATGCTACTACCCGTTATAATGCCAGCCAGCAACAGCGGCAATCTGGAAATCAATACAAAAAATGCAATCGTAAAAATCAGCATAACCGCCAGTTCTTCATAATTCAGAACGTTTTTACCCATTTTGGCGTAAAAACTGGATAACAGATCACTGCCAATACCAACGATCAGGAGCATCACAAATAGCTGAATACCAACACCCAGAACTGTTTTAAAGTAGTTTATGGCGATGTCGGATGTCCAACGAGCGCCACCAAAACCCAAAAAGAAGATACCCGCATACATTAACACCCATCCTGATATCAGCAAAAGCAGCATGTTGACCGCAATTACTGTCAGGATAATTAAAATAATCAACGAAATGACAAAACCCATCAGACTATCCATAGGCTGCATGAATGTAAGACTATTCGTTGCCTGGTTCCAGATTAAAATACCTGTGTGCATGATACTGGCATGACTGGCTCCACTCGGCAAACCGGCGGCAGTTCCGCCTAGTTGCTGCATCGAATCTATGATTGTCCCTGCAATATTGTGGCCTGATACGGCATTGGTTAGTAACCAGAAGTAAAAGCCTGTAAAGATAATAAAACGGGTGAACTCGGCAAAGAAATCCGCGATATCGGCTTTGCGCAACAGCATCATTCCAAATGTCCACACCATCGAAATCAGCACCAACGTCCAGAACAAACGCTCGGCCGCGGCCTGAACAACATTTTGCCAGCTCTTAACCTTTGTCCAAAACTTTTGGACAACTTGATCCAGCACGCTCTGATTGGTTGCTGGATCAATGTAGGCCAGCTCAGCAGATGCCTTTGTAGAAAGAAATATCAGAAGCAAGGTACTTAATAAGACACATAATAATTTGTACATACGTTTGATCTCCTGATTCTTCTCGCAATTTTAGGCGAACAACTATTTTGCTTTTTCTAATTCAATTGGATTATCCGTTTCATCTACTGGCCCGTTAATAGTCCATCTAATTCCAGGCGGCATTTCACTTAATTCTTTCTTAGGCTCCTTCAATTCAAGCTTGCCATCTCCATCCTTATAACACCCTGACAACAGCAACAAAGTCAATGAACAGATAACTGCAATAATCAAATGACCTTTTTTCATCGGTATCTCCTTAGGTTAGAGTTTCAAAAGGCGTCCCTGACAGACCAGTTTCTACCCACTGGCAGTATTTCAGGACTCAATCGCTTGGTTGCCGCCTCACGCGCAGCCTGTTGCATGGCCTTTTGGTCTACCTCGGCCTGACTTAGCGTATTGGCAGCATTATGCTGGGCAATGAGCATTTGACGCATTTGCAGCAACTGATTTGCCTGGTACGCGGCCAACTGGTTGGCATATTGTAGGGCTTCCATTTGTCCCTGGGCCGACTCGGTTTTTTGTTGCAGGACTTGCAGGTGAGCAGCATCCACTGGAATCTGATTCTGATGTTCGCTTAAACCCCGTAATAACGAATCATTGGCATTTTTTTGTGCGTCCGTACTGGTATTTTGTCCTTCCTTCAGGAGTTTCCAGGCGCCCTCATTGCATTTTTCCTGCAAACTAAAACACGGGGAACTGCGATAATATTCAACATTGCGAAACCGCTGCATATAACCATCCAGTCCGCCATACTGCTGTTCATAATAGCGTATGGTATTGGTCAAATTGATGAGCTTGTTCATCGCATACTCCACTTTCGCCCAGACATATGCAGGCGGTGCCATGGTGTTTCGAATCATGTTCTCATATTGCTGCAATTGCGTCTGATACTGCTCTATTTGCTTTTGTGTCTGTTCTATTGCTTCAAGCGCGGTAATCGTGGTTTGCTTGATATTTGCCACATCAATGACAGCCATTCCACCGGCTTTTATAACCGGTGAATAACCAGTATTACCGAGTGCGAACAGCATTACGATCAACTGAGCAGCTAGATTTTTGCTATTTATCATGTTTGATCACTCCTGTTATTAATAATCAAATGATTGATACGGTTTGGAAAACCTCATGTCTTTGGTCACGATGATGTTAAAGCGATACCCCGGTCTGATTTCAAGCGTGGGCGATATATTCAGGTTCTTGCGGATAAGATTGGCGGTTACTAACCCCAATTGCTGACCGAGCGATTGGCTCATGATGCTACCGGCATTTTGCCGCCCGAACGCACCCCCTGCATCACGCTGACTGTACGCGGCACCGGCAACGATAGCCGACATAATCAGGGCTGAACCGAAGATGCGCAGGTAATGGTTATTGACCAAATCCTTAAACCCAGCATAACCCACCCCGTCAGCACCCGGCATGGCACCAATATCCATCGTCTTGCCATCCGGAAAGATGATGCGCTGCCAAGCAACCAGCACACGCGCCTGACCAAACTCCACTTCGCTGGAGTAGGTGCCCACCAGCCTTGATCCTTGCGGAATCAAGCGCCATTTACCAATAGGTGAATCGTAAATATGCTGGCTAACCTGTGCCATGACCTGCCCAGGCAGACTGGAATTAATACCGGATATCAAGGTTGCCGGTATCACAAACCCGGTTTGCAGGACATAGGGGGATACTGGCTTTTGCACTTCGCTATTTAATTTCCAGCGTTCCTCGCCACTCGCTGAATCAAAGCGCGAATAATCCTTTTCCCGTGTACCAGTCTCGTCATCCAGCAATCGAGGAGCGCCATCATCCATAAATTCATCACCCCTACGCGCTCCCATTCCTCCGGCCACACCCGTTCCCCCATCCTGCCGCAACTGCGCCAGGCGCGTATGATAAGCGGCTGTAGGATCTTCGCGCAGGTTTGCATCAATCTGTTGACGCACCGATGCCAATTTAGCCAACATTTCATCACGTGTTTTAGGCGCACC
>JAFEEV010000258.1 GCA_018240935.1 Pseudomonadota bacterium | reverse complement strand
TTGTGCAACTGAACCTGCATTCTGACCGGCACTTGGTCGCGCAATATCCAGGATGCCAATTGAGCAGGCTCAAGCGTTTCATAAACCGGGGAAAAAAGGATCGGACATATCGCCTGCAACTGTTTGCTCTCAATCAGTTCGCACGCCCAGAGATAATCGCTTTCGTCGCACAGCACAAATTTGATTTCGTCCTGCGCTGTCAGGTATTCGAGATTGCGCCAGTTATTTTTGGAAACTTCGCCCGAGCCGGGTGTTTTGATATCCATGATTTTCGATACCCTTACATCGACTTGGGATAAATTGAGCGCACCGCTGGTTTCCAGCGACACCGAATAGTGCGCGTCGCATAGCGCGGTCAGTAAAACCAGACACGCTTTCTGCGCCAATGGTTCGCCGCCGGTGACCGTGACGTAATTCGTCTTATGCCGGGCGACTTGACGCAAAATTTCCGCTATCGAACGATTCTCGCCGCCGCTAAAGGCATACGCCGTGTCGCAATAACCGCAACGCAAAGGACAACCCGTCAAGCGCACGAAAACGGTCGGCAAACCGATCCGGCTGGTTTCACCTTGCAAGGAAAAGAAAATTTCACTGATACGCAAGGTTGTTGTTTCTAACACTTGCACCATGTCGAATGCCCGAGAAGGAAAGATGCTGATTATATTGCTGCGTGGATGATACGGAAAATTGCGATTGATTAGCTTATTTCAAACCGGAAATTTACTTGATGTTGGCCAAGCGCTGCTTGGCTTTTTTTGCCGCGTCGCTTTGCGGATATTTCGCCAGTATACTTTCCAGCGTATGTTTGCTGGCCTTGCTGTCGCCCATTTCCAGCTGGCTGGTGGCGATATTCAAATAAGCATCCGGCACTTTGTTGCTGTTCGGGTACTTGCTGATCAGTTTTTTCTGCGCATCGATCGCCAGCTGGTAGTCGCGCAGCGCATAGCGCGCATTGCCGATCCAATAAGCGGCGCCCGGCGCCAAGTTGGATTGCGGGTAATTCTCCAGAAAACTTTCAAATTGCGCGATAGCGTTCGCGTATTCGCCATTTTTGAATAGATCGTACGCGGCTTTATAAGCGCTGTTTTCCGTTGCACCGCCGGCTGGAGCCGGTTCAATGGCCGCTGACGAAACGGAGTCCGCGGTTACAGCGGAATCCGTTCCAGCGGAAGATAGCGGCTCCGGTGCTGCCGCATCGGCTGATGGCGCAGCTGCCGTCAGATCTTCCGGCGGCGGCCCGGTCATGCTGTGCGGCGTGTTTTTCGGTGCCGGATGAACAGCAGGCGCTCGTTTATCCGGCTGCTCGATCGCACGCAACCGGTTATCCAAGTCGATATAGAAATCGCGCTGGCGTTTTTGCAACAACGAGTTATCGTTACTCAGCATTTCTATCTGCCCGTTCAGTTTCCCCAGTTCCTGTTCCAGCGTTTCCACCTTGCTGTAGAGCTCCAGCAATGCCTGGCTGTTCAGCGCTTGTTCCATCTTGGCGATACGCGCTTCCATTTCCTTGACCTGCTGACGTAATGCATTAACCTGCTCGCGTGCCTCATCGTCGCCAAACAATGCGGCATGGCTGATGCTGCTGCCCAGCAATACCAGCAGAAGAAAAGCGCGTATCAGCATGTTTATTCGCCCCGGTACAGGATGTCAGTACGGCGGTTCTGACTCCAGACTGCTTCGCCTTGCCCCAGCGCGCGCGGTTTTTCTTCGCCCAGACTGACGGATTCAATTTGCGCATCGCGAGCGCCCGCCAAGGTCATCATGTTCTTGACGCTATCGGCGCGGCGCTGGCCTAATGCCAGATTATATTCACGGCTGCCGCGATCGTCGGTGTTGCCTTGCAGGATCACATTTGCAGTGGGGTTGTCACGCAAGAAGCGGGCATGCGACAGCACGAGTTCGCGGTATTCCCCTTTGACGATATAGCTGTCATAGTCGTAATAAACGCTGCGTTGCGACAAAATACTATTAGGATCATTCAGTTGACTAAAATAACCGGGTCTGCCTCCCGCGCTTCCGCCCAAATCGCTGCTGCTCATGCCGCCACCGGCGCCAGAACCGGCAGCGAGATCATCCACTTCGGGCTGCGTGGTTTGACTGGCGCAAGCCGATAACAGCACGATCAATGAAATACCTAATATCTTTCTCATTTATTAACTCCTTGTGATAAAAAATTGCGCATTACTTCCATTTCGGTAGGGGCCCCCACGCCGGTTCCCGGATATCGCCCGTTTGAACTGACAGATGCTGTCTCGTCTGCCCGTCTCTGGAAACAGCGGATAATATACCATGCCCGTTAATCTCGGTTGCATACAAGATCATCTTGCCATTCGGCGCAAAGCTGGGAGATTCGTCGAACTTGGAATTCGTCAGTATTTGCACCTGGCGCGAACCGATTTCCTGGACCGCTACGTTGAATTGGCCATTGTTGCGGTGGATAAAAGTGAAGCTCTTACCGTCACGGCTATAATCCGGGCTGACATTGTAGCTGCCTTCAAACGTGAGACGTTCGGCATTGCCGGATTCCGAATCGGTTACCGGCATGCGGTAAATTTGCGGGCTGCCGCCGCGGTCGGACGTGAACAGAATGTACCGGCCGTCGGGAGAAAAACTCGGCTCGGTATCGATCCCGGAGCTTTTGCTCAAGCGTTGCAAACCGCTGCCGTCCGCATTTACCAGGAAAATTTGCGATCCGCCCTGTCCGGACAGGACTACAGCCAGTTTTTTACCATCGGGAGACCAGGCCGGCGCGCTGTTGCTGCCTTTGAAACTGGCAACCGCTCTGCGCTCGCGCGTTGCCAATGTCTGCACATACACGACCGGTTTTTTATTCTCAAAGGAGACGTATGCCAATTGACCGCCATCCGGCGACCATGCCGGTGAAATGATCGGTTCGGTGTATTCAATGATCGATTGCGCGTTATAGCCATCGGAATCGGCCACCTGCAAGGCGTATTTGTTGCCGCGCTTAAGCACGTAGGCGATCCGTGTGCTGAAAACGCCTATATCGCCGGTCAGCGCTTCGTAAATGACATCGGCAATGCGGTGCGCCGCCGCGCGTAATTGTGTCGTGGGAACCGTGATCGCCAGGCCGGTCAATTGCGATTTCTTGGCAACATCCATCAAACGGAACTGTATTTCCACTTGTTCGCTGGACAGCGCGACCACGCGCCCGATCACCAACGCATTCGCGCCGCGGTTAACCCAATCGGCATACACCACTTCCACCGGCGCATGCGGCGATAAGCCGGCGGGATCGACCAATCTGAACAAGCCGGTGCGTTGCAAGTCGGCGCCGATGATCGGCGTGATGCTTTGCTGCAGTTTACTTTCATCGGCAAAAGGAACGATCGCAATGGGAATACGCGATGCGCCGCCGCCGAAAATTTCGATATTCAGTTGCGCATGCGAAGGTATGCTGATCAGGCATAACAACAGAATCCATACGCTACGGATAGACTTGAACCAATAAATTGACATAGCGATTAAATTTTCAAAAAACAAAAAATTACCGGCTGATTATAACAATCATTCACGATAATGCACCTTAATATTCAGATTGCGAAACTCGTTAAACAGCGCCGGATCAGGCGGTAACGGCAGCGGTTTGGACAAGAAGATGGCGCGCTCGACCGCGCTGTCAAAAGACGCGTGTCCGCTGCTTTTGCTCAATCTAACGTCGAGAATATCCCCGCCCGGCAGCAAGGTGACGCTGAACTCGGCAACCGGATTACCCGGTAAATCCGGCGGCATCACGATTCTGCTTCTTATTTTGGCCAGAATCAGCGCCTTGTATTTACCGATCTCACTCGTTACTTGATTCCTTGCCGCCGCCTGCTGCGCGGCGCGCTGCGCTTCCGCCTCGCGTTGCGCTCTGGCTTCTTGCTCACGCTGCCGTTGCGCCGCCAGTTCCTGTTCTTTTTGCTTCTGTAATTCCTTCTGCTTTTCCAGCGCCTTCTGTTTCTCTATTTCCTTCTGTTTTGCCAATTCCTTTTGCTTTTCCAGCTCTTTCTGCTTCTCGATTTCCTTTTGTTTCTCGAGCTCTTTCTGCTTCTCTAATTCCTTCTTTTTCTCCAGCTCTTTCTTCTTTTCAAGCTCTTTTTGCTTTTCCAGTTCCTTTAATCTCTCCTGCTCCTTGATTTTTTCCTGTTCCTTTTTCTTTTGCGCTTCCAAATCCGGCTTTTCCTTGACCGGCTCCGCTTTTTCCTTCATCGCGATATCGGGTTTCTTGACCGGTGGCGTCACAGCCGCTTTGGGCGGCGCAGGCTTAACCGGTTCCGGCTTAGGCGGTTCGGATTTCGGCGGCTCGGGCTTCGGAGGCTCGGGCTTAACCGGTTCCGGTTTGGGTGGTTCCGGTTTGGGCGGTTCCGGCTCAGGTTGGGGTTTTACAGGTTCCGGTGCAGGTTTAGGCTGCTTCGGCGGCGCTTGCGTTTTTACCGGCTCCTGGATGGGCTTGGGTAATTCGGTCCAAATGTCGACCACCATCCCTTCCGGCGGATGATCCTTCCAGCTCACGCCAAAAATCAAAAATGCAATGAACACCACGTGTACCAGCACCGCCAGCACACCGGCAAGTAATGATCTGGGTTCGGAATGGGGAGAATTGCGCGGGCCGCTCGAACTCATGAGCAATCGTTCATTTCTGTTGCGCCAGCAAGCCGACTTTCTGCACTTGGTTTTGTTGCAGAATATCCATCACTTTGATGACTTCTTCGTAACGCACATTCTTATCCGCCGCGATAACGACCGGCTGCTCGGCATTTTGCGCTTGTTTTTGCTTGATCGCTTCGATCAATTGCTTCCGGTCTACTTTCTGCTCCGTGGCTGACTTAGCGCGGTCGCGCAAAGTGAGGCTGCCGTCCGCCTTAATGATCACTTCCAGCGGCGCCGCCGGTGTCGCCAGCGATTTGCCGATTTGCGGCAATTCAATCTGGCCGTGGTTGATCATCGGCGCCGTGATCATGAAAATGATCAGCAGCACCAGCATCACATCAATGTAAGGCACTACATTGATCTCATTCATCAATCTATGCTTGGCACGACGCGCCATAACAACCTCTCAGTCTTGTTTACTCAGCTGCTCGCCGTTGCAACACATTGGATAACTCTTCCATGAAACTCTCGAAACGCGTCGCCAGTTGATCCGTCCTGCTGGCGTAGCGGTTGTAGGCCACCACCGCCGGAATCGCCGCGAATAGGCCCATTGCCGTAGCGATCAGCGCTTCGGCAATCCCCGGCGCGACATGCGCGATGGTCGCCTGGGTGACGCTCGATAAACTACGGAAGGAATTCATAATGCCCCATACGGTGCCGAACAGACCGATGTACGGACTGACCGATCCGACGGTCGCCAGAAACGACAAATGCGATTCCAGATAATCCATTTCGCGCTGATACGTCGCACGCATGGCTCTGCGCGTGCTCTCCATGACCGCTTCCAAATCCGATCCGGCAGGGTGCTTGTTGAACTCGCCGAAACCGGCGGCGAAGATGCGTTCCAGGCTGCCTGACTCATAGCGCGAGCTGGTCGTGCGCTGATACAGCGCGTTCAAATCAGCGCCGCGCCAGAAAACATCCTCGAAATCATCGGTTTTCTTGATCTCGTAGCGAATGACGAATAACTTGCGGAAAATAAACCACCACGATGAAAGCGAAATCAAGATCAGAATCAGCATCACCAATTGCACCAATACGCTGGCGCTGGTGATCAGATGAAGAAACGACATATCTTGTGTTACTGTTGTGCTCATGCGACTTTCCTAATTTTCTCACGTAATGGCGCAGGAATACGCGCAGGTTTGAGCGTTTCCGCGCCGACACACACCACCTGCACCGTGGCATTGACCAGCTTGACATGATTGCATGTGATTTCCTGCAACAATGCGATACGGCTCCCGCCAACTTCGGTAACCGCAACCGACACTTGCAGCAGATCATCCAATACGGCCGGTTTTAAATATTCAATCTCCAATGCGCGCACCATGAACAATATCTTATGAACTTCACTCAACGCATGCACATTGAACCCCAAGGCCCTGAGCCACTCGTAGCGCGCCCGCTCCATAAAATTCAGGTAGGTTGAGTGATACACCACGCCGCCCGCATCCGTATCCTGATAGTAAACGCGAATGGGAAGCGAAAAATTATCGTTTAGCATTGTGAATGAATACCAGGCTGCAATGATACCTCATACCGGCTTCTTTTCCCTAAGCGGAAAAAACGCCGGTCGACAAATAACGATCGCCGCGATCGCACACGATGAAAACGATCACGGCGTCTTCAACCGCAGCGGATACATGCAGCGCCGCCGCCAGTGCGCCGCCGGATGAAATACCGGCGAAAATCCCTTCCTCGCGCGCCAAGCGGCGCGTCATGTCTTCCGCCTCGGACTGGGAGACATAAATCATCTCATCGACTTGTTTGGCGTCGAAAATTTTCGGCAAATACGCCGGCGACCACTTGCGGATACCGGGAATCTGCGCACCTTCCTCCGGCTGCACGCCAATCACTTTGACCGGTGTCTGCTGTTCCTTGAAAAATCTTGAGCACCCCATGATGGTGCCCGTGGTTCCCATGCTACTGACAAAATGCGTGACTTTTCCTTGCGTATCGCGCCAGATTTCCGGCGCCGTGCTTTCATAGTGCGCCAGCGGATTATCCGGGTTGGCAAATTGATCGAGAATGATACCTTGCCCTTCGGCGCGCATTTTCTCCGCCACATCGCGCGCCTGCTCCATGCCGCCGCTTCTCGGCGTCAGAATGATTTCCGCGCCGTAGGCGCTCATCGATTGCCGCCGTTCGATGCTGAGATTCTCCGGCATCACCAGCACCATGCGATACCCCATCATGGCGGCAGCCATCGCCAGTGCGATGCCGGTATTGCCGCTGGTGGCTTCGATCAGGGTATCGCCCGGTTTGATTTCGCCGCGCTTCTGCGCATGGGAAATCATCGACAAAGCCGGGCGGTCTTTCACCGACCCCGCAGGGTTATTGCCTTCAAGTTTGGCAAGAATAACATTCCGGGTTTTTCCAGGCAGGCGCTTGAGTCTTACGAGAGGCGTGTTGCCAACAAAATTCTCAATCGTTTTATACATGAATTCAGACTTTTTTACGGACAGGCTAGATTATCGCACAAGCTGCCACAGGCTTTGAAACAATGTCATTTCACCAATAAAAATCCCCTCTGAATGACTCCAGAGGGGATTTCTTAATCTACTACAACCAACTACTCCGGTTTAGCTGGAGCTTCCGCGTTTTTCTCGCCTTCGACAGTAACCGCATCACGCAGTTGCTTGAGCGTTCCCGCACCGATTCCGCTCACTTTCGCCAAATCGTCCACGGAAGCGAAGGCGCCGCTTTTTTCACGATGCTCAATGATCGCTTTCGCTTTGGCGGGACCGATCCCTTGCAGGGATTCAAGCTCGGCTTGCGTCGCCGTATTGATATTGACAGCCGCAAACGCACTGCCGGTCAGCAGGAATACCAGAGTTATCATTAGAAACAATTTCTGCATAACTTCTCCTTGATCAAAAGCGAATACTGACGCACATACAAAGCCAGCGCTTCAGTGTTCGCAGATTAAAAAACACCCGCATACATCACTTAAAACTGCCATGTACCCAGGTCAAGGTGATATCGGATTGAGCAGAAATTAATTTAGCAAGCGCATTCTCTTCAGATACTTACGAAAAAAACGGCTATCGGCGAACGAAGCTTCAAGCATTGCGGAAACGTGAATGCTTGACCAGTAGAATCGTAATCAGCGGCAACACGAAACCGATGATCGTGACGGTAATCAATAAATGTCCCAGCTCGCTGTAGTCGGCCGGAACCGTGATCTGGCCGGTTGCCATATCCTTCACTTCGCGTTTCACTTCGTAAATCTGATTGAGATACTTGGTGCCCAGTTGCGAAGCCGACAACGCCAGATTGGTGAATGACGCCATCACGGCAAAAAACGTCGCCTTGAGTTTTTCCGGCGCGGAGTTGGCGATCCAGGCCAGCATCGGCACCATGGCAATTTGCCCCAGCGGCGACTCCAGCGCGGTATCGACCAGCGCAATGAAACGCGCGTCGACGACACCGCCCGTGACCGCCGCCGTCCATTCGTGCAAACCGAAATACATGCCGACGATCGGCAGCGACAGGAAGCTGCTGACGATGGTGAGAAAAGCGATGATATAGGCAATCGAACGCTCCGCCATGAAGCGGCGGAAAATGAACATGCCGAACAGCGTCAACACCGCGCCGATCAGCGACAGCACCGCGAGAAACTGCTGATCGAAACCCAACACATCGATCATCCACCAAGTGGAACCCGCGCCCGGACTGGGGATCGCGCGGAAAACAAAAATCATCAACGCAGTCCCGACCAGAACGTTACGCGCTTCCGGTTCCAGCTCCCCGGTCAATCGCCACATCAGAAAGACGATGATCACCATGGAAATCGCAAACACGATTTCCTCGCCGCCGGAAACACCGCTCACCCCCACGCCCAGCGACAGCACGGTAAAAGCCAACCCGCCGCCGAGAATCCACCAGTTGATCGCGGGCGCTTCCGCGTGCATGCCGAGCAATCGGTCCACTTCCTGCCGGCTATGCCCGAGCGCGAGAAAACGTTTGCGCTCGCGCCGCTGCAACCAGGATGCAAACATGACACCGAAAATGGAAACGGCGGGAATGATCAAAGCCAGCTCATAAACCAGCAAATACACCGCGCCCTTCTCCGTTTCCGGCATCGATCCGGCGTCGCGCAATAAAAAAACGTTGGCAACGGAGACCAGCACACCGCCGCCGATGATGGCGACGCGTCCCAAGGTTTGCATGGTGACGTGCATAAGTTTGCGTTTTTCCGCATCCAATTTATTGCCGTTCTCGTCGACACGCGGCACCGCCTCGACGGTCATGGCATCGGCGACCACATCTTGCAGCACATAACCGACCGGAGCCAGCAGCGCGGACAATACATACCAGGTCTCAACCGGCGCGATCGCAATCATCGCTTCGGTGTGCCCGAGCAAGCCGACCATGATCAGCAGGCTGAGCATGATCAAACCGGCACCCAGATACACCAGCAAACTTTTCCAGCGCCATACCAGATCGACCAGATGTCCCAGCGGCATCTTGAGCGCCCACGGCAGCATCATCCAGAATCCGAGCGCCGCCAGAAATTCGGCGGAAAGACCGAGTTTCTCCTTGACGTAAAACGTGCCCACGATCCCGGTCAGACCGGAAATACCGGCGGCCACGTACACCATCAGCGGCGGCAGATAGGACAAGCGCATTTCCCGTCCGAGCGCAAGAATATTGGCGCTGAACCACTGCGCGATGACGGATAGCAATCCGTTAGCGGGTAAGAGATTTTTCATGAATTTTGCATGCCATCAGGTTGGAATTTTTACGCACGGCTATTTTTGTTTAGGACGCACGCCCAATTTGACCGGGATCGATTTCTCCCGCTTGTTGCGGATGACCGTAACCGCCACGGTTTCGCCCGGCGGCAACGCGGCTACCACGTTCAGCATCTCGGCCGAATTCTTAAGCGGCTTGCCCGCTATTCCAATCAGAATATCGCCGGTCTTGATGCCGGCCTTGTCCGCCGGACCGTCTTTCAGCACGCTGGCAATCAGCGCCCCGTTCGGTTCTTCCAGCCCGAAAGATTCGGCCAGCTCCAGCGTCATATCCTGCATGCTGACACCGAGCCAGCCGCGAATCACGCTGCCGGTTTGCACGATCTGTTCCATGATCTGCTTGGCGATATGCACCGGAATGGCGAAACCGATACCGAGTGAGCCGCCGCTGCGCGAATAGATCGCCGTATTGATGCCGATCAAATTGCCTGAGGTATCGGTTAATGCGCCGCCGGAATTGCCCGGATTGATCGCCGCGTCGGTTTGAATGAAATCCTCGAAGGTATTGATACCGACCCGGCTTCTGCTGAGCGCGCTGACAATCCCCATGGTGACGCTTTGTCCGACCCCGAAAGGGTTGCCGACCGCCAGCACGACATCGCCGACCTTGACTTGCTGCGATTGGCCGAAGGTAATCACCGGCAAATCCGTCAGATTGGTTTTCAGCACGGCCAGATCGGTTTCCGGGTCGGAACCGATCAGTTTCGCTTTCGCCTTGCGGCCGTCGAGCAAGGCAACCTCGACTTCATCGGCCGCTTCGATCACATGGTGATTGGTCAGTATGTAGCCGTTGGCGCTGACAATCACACCGGAACCCAGACTGGAGGCGCGCCGCGGCCTGGATTCGAATTGCTCGCCGAAGAAGCGGCGAAACACCGGATCGTCCATGAACGGATGAGCGGGCTCTTTGACTTCCTTACTGGTAAAGATATTCACTACCGACGGCATGGCGATCTCCGCCGCCTTGGCATAACTATCCGGCCTGTTCTCTTCGACTACCGGCGCAACCTCGCGGATGGTGACGATTTCCCCGCGCGGCTTCCACGGCAGCAATTCCGGCCGCAACGTGGAAATCACAAAAAAAATAGCCAGCAAAACTGTCGCGGTTTGTGCAAAAATCAACCAGAATCTGTACATCAAAGTAAGTTACTCCAAAATAAAAAAGCCGCAGCCATGAATTCGTTGCGGGGTCGTAGTTTATGCACCAAGGAGAAAATCAATGCATCGCGATGAGCTGGAAAATCATCTGAATCAATTACTGGACATATCCCGTTTTCATGATTATTGCCCAAATGGCCTGCAAGTGGAAGGGCGCGACCGCATTCAAACCTTGATCAGCGGCGTTACCGCTTCGCTCGATCTGTTGCAAGCTGCGGCCGTAGCCAAGGCCGATGCCATCCTGGTGCATCACGGTTATTTCTGGCGCGGCGAGGATATGCGCATCACCGGTATGAAAAGCCGCCGCATTGCGTTGCTGATGCAGCATCGAATCAACTTATTCGCGTACCATCTGCCGCTCGATGCGCATCCGCATCTCGGCAATAATGCATCGCTGGGCAAGAAATTGGGATTAATCGAAACCGGCCGTTTCGGTGAGCAGGATATTGCAGCACGCGGAGAATTGAGCCATGCGACTACTCTGGGCGCATTTGCCGAAAAAATATCACGCACGCTGCTGCGCAAACCGGCAATCATCGGCGATCCCGGCAAATCCATCCGGCAAATCGCGTGGTGCACCGGCGCGGCGCAGGGCTATTTTGAGACCGCCATTCAACAAGGCGTAGATGCTTACATCACCGGGGAAATTTCGGAACAGAACGTGCACACCGCGCGCGAATCGGGTGTTGCGTTTATCGCCGCCGGGCATCATGCCACCGAGCGTTACGGCGTGCAGGCCGTGGGCGATCACATCGCGCAGAAATTCGGCATCCTGCATCAGTTCATCGATATTGAGAATCCGGTTTAGCCTGATCATCGGCTTGCGCTATTCGTAGCGAAGCCTGGAGTGGCTCGCCCGCGGTTATCATCTATTTGTCCTTATTTTCATCATCCTTCTTCTTTCTGCCGGAAAACATGGTCCACCAGATAATAAAAAGAAACAAACCCAGCGCCACCGCCGCTTCGACTACAAGCCACCACCAATTCATAATGTAAGATACACGTTCAAGTTTAAAACAGACCGCTACTCTAACCAAAATCCGATGAAAAACCAATTCAGTTTTATTGTTGCCGTTTCGTATTTGCTGCTCACCGCCTGCGCTACCGGACCTATCAGTCCCACGCAGCCGCCTGTTGAACCGGCTGAAGCGGTCAAGCCGCCGCCGCCCGAAAAACCGTTGACCAAATCCGTTCACAAGCGCGTTCAATGGACGGCATTAACCGGCTGGAATCAGGACGATCTGCAACCGGCGTGGCAGGCATTCCTGAACAGCTGCACGGTTCTGAACAAGCAACCGGCCTGGAAGGAAACTTGCCGGTTGGCGGCGGCGCAAAAGAAAAACGATAACGCCGCGTTGCGAAATTTTTTTGAAACCTACTTCACTCCCTATCAAATCGTCAACACCGACAACAGCGAAGAGGGGTTGATCACCGGCTACTACGAACCGTTGCTGAAAGGCAGCCGCAAACCTTCCAGCCGCTATCGTTATCCGGTGTATGCCGCCCCGGACGATTTGCTGACCATCGAACTGGGCGCGGCTTATCCCGAACTGAAGGATCTGCGCTTGCGCGGCCGGTTGAACGGACGCAAGGTCGTTCCTTATCACAGCCGCGCGGATATCATGAACAATCCGAAGCTGCTCAACGGTTACGAGCTGCTGTGGGTGGAAGACGAAGTGGAGCTGTTTTTTCTGCATGTCCAGGGTTCCGGCCGGATCGTGCTGGATAGCGGAGAAACCATGAAAATCGGCTTTGCCGACCAGAACGGCTATCCCTATAACTCGATCGGCAAACTCCTGGTCGAGCGCGGCGAACTGCCGCTGGAAAAAGCTTCCATGCAAGGCATCAAACAATGGGGACAGCAAAACCCGAAAAAACTGCCCGGACTGTTGCAACAAAACGCCCGTTATGTATTTTTCCGCGAACTGCCATCCGACCTATCCGGACCGATCGGCGCTTTGGGCGTGCCGTTAACCGCCGGACGCAGCATCGCCATCGATCCGTTGTCGATCCCGCAAGGCGCGCCGGTATTTCTGGCGACGACCTGGCCCAACAGCAACAAGCCGCTGAACCGGCTGATGGTGGCGCAGGATGTCGGCAGCGCCATCAAAGGCGGAATCCGCGCCGATTTCTTCTGGGGATTCGGGCATGAAGCGGGCAATCAGGCGGGAAAAATGAAACAACGCGGTAAAATGTGGGTATTGATGCCGCGCGATTACCGGCAGCCCGCGTTTACACGGCAATAAAAAAAGCTTGCCGAATTTCCCCAGCAAGCTTTTTAAAACTTAAACGGTCCGGCGGAACTTATTTGCTCTTGTCCGCGCCTTCCAGTTTTTCCTCGATGGTCGTGGCGGGAATCATGCCGCCGACCACCGAGCCATCGGCGAAAATCAATGTCGGCGTGCCCGATACTTTATTTTCATGGCCCGATTTCAGCAATGCATCCAACGGTGTGTCGCAATCCTTACCCGGCGGCGCGATCCCTTTCAGCATAAAATCATCCCAGGCTTTGATTTGATCCTTGGAACACCAGATTTTTTTCGACAACTCCATCGAGCCTTTCAACACCGGGTACAGCAAGGTATAAATCGTGACGTTGTTGATATTCAACAATTCTTTCTCCAGCTGCTTGCAATACGGGCAATTCGGATCGGTAAAAACAGCCAGCTTGCGCGAGCCGTCGCCCTTCACGATCTTGATGGCATGCTGTAACGGCAGGGAATCCAATGGCACGCGCCGCGCCGCCTTGATTTCCTGCATGCGTTCGTTGGTCAGGCTGGTGCGGCTTCTCGCGTCGATCATGTGACCGAAGAAAAAATAATTGGCTTTATCATCGGTATAAAACACTTCGTCGCCCACCACCACTTCGTACAAACCCAACAACGGTGTTTTCTTAAGACTATCGATCGTATGTCCGGGGAAATGCGGCTGTATGGCTTTTTTCAAAGCTTCTTCATCGGCCCAGGCGGACCCGCAGAAAAAACTCAGCAGCAGGATTGAGATGAACAGCTTTAAGCGCATGGCCATAATGACTCCAGTGTTAGAAAATAAAATTTAATTCAAAGCGTGCTGCATCAGGCGGTTTTTGATCAGCGGCACGCGGTTGGTGATCTCCAGCCCGAGATTGCGCAAGCGCGCCAGCGTCGGATTGGCGTTATTGAACAATTTCTGCAAACCGTCGGTGACCAGCTCCAGCGCCAAAATATCTTCCTTGCGCGCCAGCTCGTAACGCCGCAGCAGCATAAAATCGCCGCAATCGTTTTGCGGTCCGCACTGCTTGAGAATCGCCGCAAGCTCGCGGGTATCGCGCAACCCCAGATTCACCCCCTGCCCAGCCAGCGGATGAATGCCGTGCGCGGCATCGCCGATGAGCACCAAACGCGGCTTGATCAATTGATCCACATGGACAAAATTCAACGGAAAACCAACCGGTGGGGTAATCAACTGCAATTTGCCCAGCGTATGCGAGGAAGCTTCCTCCACCCGGGCGCACAACTCGTCAGCCGGCAGATTGCGCAAGAAATCGGCATGATCCTCGGTGGCCGACCACACCATCGATACCCGTTTGTCCGGCAACGGCAACAACGCCAGCACACCGTCCCGCCTGAACCATTGATGGGCGATCTGGCGATGCGATCGTTCCGTGCTGAAATTGGCTACCACGCCAATCTGGTTATACGCATGGCGCGACACCTCGATTTCCGCCTGTTTGCGCACCCAGGAATTCACTCCATCCGCGCCCACCACCAAGGCGGCCTCGAGCCGGCTGCCGTCTGCCAGTTGCACCTCGGCATGCGTGTCGTGCCAAACAATCGCTGTGCATTTTGCCGGACAAAAGATATACAGATTTTCATCCGCGGATTTGAGCACTTCCCAGACCGCCGATTGCAGTTGAC
>JAFEEV010000257.1 GCA_018240935.1 Pseudomonadota bacterium | reverse complement strand
GGACCAGCGATGATCGCAAAACTTCTTTCAACGTCAGTGGCACCGGCAGTACAACTTCTACACGCAACAGCAGTTTTTGGGGGATGTACAGCATCGTTCTGAAACATATGCTGACCGATAAGACACATTTGGTTGTGCAGCATGATCACGGTTTTGCCGACAATGTGCTGCTGGCCAACCTCAAGTATGCAGGTGTAGTGAAGGATGCGGAATGGTACGGTGTTAATATGCATGTCTATTACGATCTGACTCCGGATTTGTCGATCGGTGCACGCGGCGAATGGTTCCGCGATCGCGATGGCTTTCGTGTCTTTGCTCCTGGGCGGGTGAGTTTAGCAACCAATTATCTTGCAAACAGCTATGCACTGGGTGGCGGGACGCAACTGGCTGCCAGCACACCGGCTGACTATTATGCCGTAACCGTCGGTGCAAACTGGAAGGCGGCCAAGACCCTCAATCTTCAGTGGAAGGGGTTAAAAAATTTGAATATCCGCCCCAATTTCCGCTATGACAGAGTGGATTCGCTGCATACGGCAACGTACAGACCATTTGGCGGGAATAAGGACCAGTTTCTATTTTCACTGGACGCTATCTTGCCTTTTTGAGCTATGGAAATATGATGTATGAGTTTATTGGTACGACAAAAAATGCGCCTGCGGGCGCATTTTTTTATTCAGCATCATCCGGTTTGCTGTAACGCCGCAATGTCTGCAACAAATGATTCATGTCTTCCGGAATAACGCTTTCCCATTGCACATGTTCTCCACTCAGCGGGTGCATCAGCGCAAGCCGTGCAGCGTGCAGCGCCTGCCTGGGGAAACCGGTTAATACTTGCCGCATTTCCGCATTGGTATTGCGCGGGGTGCCGCCATAAACCGGATCGCCTGCCAGCGGAAAACCAATAGACTGCATATGCACGCGGATTTGATGCGTGCGTCCTGTTTCGAGACTGCATTGCAGCAACGTGCAACCGGTAAAGTTTTCGATCACCTGGTAATGCGTGCAGGCCGGTTTTCCTTTGGTTGTGACCGCCATTTTCGTGCGCTGAACCGGATGGCGGCCTATCGGCGCGTCGACGCGGCCGGCTTGATTGACTTCTCCCAGCACCAACGCCAGATAGTCGCGCTTTACTGTACGCTGCTGCAACTGGCGCACCAGACTGGTTTGCGCCTCGAGCGTTTTGGCCACGACCAATAATCCGCTGGTGTCTTTATCCAGACGATGAACGATACCGGCGCGCGGCACTTGCTCCAATTGCGGCGCATGATGCAGTAGCGCATTTAACAGGGTGCCTTGCCAGTTGCCGTTGCCCGGGTGGGTGACCAGACCGGCGGGTTTGTTGATGACGATGAGCGTTTCATCTTCGTAATGGACCGGCAGGCTGATCGCTTCGGCAGCGTGCCTGGATTGTGCCGGATTGTCTTGCGGCGAGATCCGCACTTGCTCGTTTCCCCACACTTTCTGTTTGACAGTGGTTTTGTGGCCGTCCAGCTTGACCCGATCCTCGCTGATCCAAGTTTGCAGCCGGTTACGCGACCAACTGGGCAGCAGCTTCGCCAGAACCTGGTCCAGACGTTGCCCGGCATAATCAAGAGGAATCGTCAGCTCGATGACATCCGGCGCCGATTCATGGCATGCTGGCGGCTTTGCGCTATAATCCCCGGATGTGTCTTTGTTTTTAACGGAATTCATCATGTTGCGTATTTTAGCTTTTATTCTGCTGTTAACGTTATCCGCTTGTAAATTGTTGCCGGAAGGTCTGTTTTCGGAACGCACGGAAGATCAGCAGGATTGGTCGGCCAATAAGTTTTATTCGGAAGCTAAGGATAAGCTGAACGAAGGCAATTATTCCGCAGCCATCAAATTGTATGAGTCGCTGGAAGCGCGTTATCCCTATGGCCGGATAGCGCAGCAAGCGCAGCTTGAAATTGCATACGCGCATTACAAAAATGACGAACCGGCTTCGGCAATCGCGGCGGCGGAACGGTTCATCAAATTGCACCCGAATCACCCGAACGTGGACTATGCTTATTACATCAAGGCGCTGGCGGGCTTTAACGATAACTGGGGCATGATGGGCGCGTTGATGCGCGGACCGTTGAAGCAGGATATGAGCGAACGTGATTCGAAAGCATCGTATGAGTCGTTTGAGAACTTCAAGGAACTGGTGTCGCGTTTTCCGGACAGCAAGTATACCCCCGACGCCCGGCAGCGCATGGCCTATCTGCTGAACTCGATCGCGATGAGCGAGATTCACGTGGCGCGTTACTATATGAAGCGTAAAGCGTATATTGCGGCCGCCAACCGGGCGCAAAACGTAGTCAAGGAATATCCGCGCACACCGGCTACCGAAGAGGCGTTGTATATTATGGCCAGAGCCTATGATGCACTGCAAATGTATGACTTGCGCGACGATGCGGAACGCGTCATGCGGCTGAATTTTCAGAACAGCTACTATCTTTCCGAATTGCCCGAGGTGGGCGGAAAGAAATGGTGGGAATTCTGGAAAAACTGATCTGTTGTAGTCTTGAGTAAGCGCTTTTCCGGGCAGTCTCACAAGTGAACGGCGAGCACGTCACATTGCGCGTGGTATAAAATTTCCTTGGCTGTCGAACCCATCAATACGGCAAGCCCGTGACGGCCGTGAGAGCCGACGACAATCAGGTCGATATGTTCTTGTTCAGCCAGCCGGATGATTTCCTGCTGCGGCTCACCCCAGATCAACCAGCGTCTGGCCGCTGCGATATTCAATTGATCACTGATTTGTATCAATTTGTTTTTCTCCGTCCGCAGCAAATCATCCGGTGAGTCTTCATCGAGCGCGATCACCGTGCCATAGGGTGTATCCGGCATCGGGATATTGTCCAATACGTGCACGATGTGAAGCTGGGCATTGAACAGCTGCGCCAGTGATTTCGCTTTTTGCCCGACATAATGACCCTGATCGGAAAAATCGACCGCGAGCAGAATATTTTGGTAATGCGTCATGTTGAGTTCTTTGTTGTTGAACGGGAATGAAAACAGGTGGGCACTTTATCATATCCGCGCTGTTGTGAGCGGCTGTGATGGACGATTGGAAGCTTTGTTGCCTATCAACCGGCACCGCGGCGCAGATAAGCCGCTAGAAAATCACTGACACGCTGCTCGTATTCCCGTCCGGCGTAACTGTGCATGTTGAAATGCCACGCGCCGGGAACGATCCAGAGTTCCTTGGGAAATCTCGCCGCGGCGAACAGACGTTCGGTTTCCGGTTGCGTGGTGTGCGCATCATGCGTGCCGGCAATAAACAACACGGGCGCGTTCAAATCGTTGATCCGTGCGATCGGACTCAACGCATCCAGGGGAGTATCCAGAAAAAAGGACAATTGCCACAGCACAAGCGGCAACAGGATCGATCCGTGATCGCCAAAATGCAGTTTTAACCGGTTATTGACCGCTTCTTCAATCGTGGGGTGCAGTGACTCCAGAATGACGGCATCCAGTTTCAGATTCCGCTTGGCCAGCACAATCGCGGCCGCACCCAGGGAAGCGCCGATAGCGCCGATTTTTTCAGCTGGGAAAGTGCTTCGCAGATAGGCGATCGATGCTTCGACATTGTCCGATTCGCGTAAGCCGAACGTAATGTGATCTCCGGCAGTTTCGCCGTGCGCTTGCAGATCGATGAACAAAACGCTATATCCTTGGTCTTTTAGGAAGCGTGCCCGGCTCAGCATTTCCATCCGGTTGCTGCGTATCGAATGCGCCAGCAGCACCGCGCCGCCGCCCGGTTTGCCGCGAACCAGCCAGCCATGCACAGCGGATCCGTTCGTTGCGGGAATTTCTACCGGCTCAACCGGAAAATCCGCGGATAGAGTGCCGACCGCGGTGGGTGCCGGTGCGGTCAGGAGAGGACCGATGGCGAATAGCGCGAGCGTGATTGCGGCGATGACGGCGAGAAGCGGAAAAAGTATTTTGTGTTGCATAAATGCTAAATTGCGGCGATTGATTTCATGCGGCGGACGGAAGCAATAACTGATTCATTTAATATGATAAACAAGCTAATATAGCGATAATCCTCAATTTCCACTTTCAGATCATTGCACAATGATAATGAAAGTTAAAAGTAAATTAATTTAGTGACCGGTTTTTCGGTATTAAATTGCGAGATTGAATTTTCATTTTTTGAATACACTGCATGCAGATGCAGGAAAAGTGGTAAAGAAACATTAACCTGTTTTAACGGCGGTCTTGCTTTTACCGCCGCAGGCGTTTTCGCGGAACCCATTAATCTAGCGCATTAAACTGCAATGATTGGATAGGACTGGTACATTATCATGATTACTAAAGAGCACAAAGAATTTCAAGAAAGAATGCGTTTGCTGCTGGCGGCATTTGCGCAAGAATTACCGCAGCGCATCAGCGAGATTGCAGCGCTATGGAACAAGCTGCGGGTTGAGTGGGACACCAAGGCGCTGCAGGAAATGCATCGTTCCGTGCATCATTTAGTAAGCAATGGCAAAACTTTCGGCTATCCGGAACTCAGCGCTGAAGCGCGCGCGTTGGAGCAAACGCTGAAGCGCATGCTGGCGGAAACGATCCCGGCCGATGATGCGCTGGCGGATCATATTTTGCAGCAGATCGATACCCTGAAACGCGTTTCAAATGAGCAAGGATCCCTGGCGGCGGAAAATGCTTCACTTAAACATGATGAAAACGCACTCTTGCCGGATGCGGCGGCTTGTAATCTGATCTTTGTCGTGGAGGCCGATACCGAGGCCGCGCAGGAGCTTGCGCTGCAATTGCGCTATTACGGTTATGAAGTGGAAGTATTCAATCATCTGGATAAATTCCGCACCGCGATCCAGCAAAGGCCGCATGCCATTATTCTGATGGACATCGAGTTTCCGGAAGACGAAATGGGCGGTATTGCGGTCATGGAACAGATTCAGAAAGAACTGGCCTGTCCGGCCCGGGTGATTTTTATCTCGACGCATGACGATATGGCATACCGCCTGGGTGCGGTGCGCGCCGGCGGGGTAGCGTATTTCACCAAACCGATCAACTCCAGCGAACTGATCGATCAGCTTGATTTGATCACCGCCTCACAAATCCAGGATCCGTTCCGGGTGCTGATCGTGGACGATAGTCCAACGATATTGTCGTACCATGCCACGATTCTGGAACAGGCCGGCATGCTGGTTAAAACCGTGGCGGAGCCGTTGAAACTGCTGGGGGCGTTGAACGATTTCAATCCCGATCTGATTTTGATGGATTTGTATATGCCGGGGTGCAACGGTGTTGAGCTGGCGCGGGTGATCCGGCAGATCGACGGCTTCCTGAGCACGCCGATCGTTTATCTCTCTTCCGAGAACGATTTCAATACGCAGGCGGAAGCCATGAGTTTGTGCGGCGACGATTTTCTGGTCACGCCGCTAGACGCCGCCCACTTGGTTTCGGCGGTGACGATGCGCGCCACGCGCGCGCGCTTCTTGCGCTCGCTGATGATCCATGACGGTCTGACCGGCCTGCTCAATCACACCGCCATCAAAGAAGAGCTGGCGCGCGAAGTTATCCGCTCGAGCCGGTTGAATTCGCCGCTTTCTCTGGCGATGGTGGATATCGATTTCTTCAAGAAAGTCAACGATACCTACGGACATGCCGCGGGCGATCGCGTGCTCAAGAGTCTGGCGCGGCTGCTGAAGCAGCGGCTGCGTGAAACGGATATCGTCGGACGATACGGCGGGGAAGAATTCGCTGTGATCATGAACGATACCGACGCGGCATCGGCGGCCAAAGTGATCGACGAGATACGCATGGTTTTCTCGCGCTTGCTGCATCTCAGCCACGATCAAGAGTTTTCGGTCAATTTCAGTTGCGGGATCGCCGATCTCGCGCACTTTTCCGATGCGGTGAGCTTGAGTGAGGCGGCGGACAAAGCGCTTTATCAGGCGAAACAGCGCGGCCGCAACAAAGTGGTGGTGAATTCCGGGGATTGAACCCGCCCGCCGTCAGCGATCGCCGCTGCGCGTGCGCAGCAGGCGCGGCGGATGAACATCCGGGTCGAAAGCGAATTGCTGCTTGCTGAACGCCACGCGCGCCTGCACATCGGGATCGACGGTTTTGATCGCCTCGATGACTGCAACACGCGGCGCTAAACCGGCGCGATTCGCCACTTGAATGGCAAGCCCGGGGCGGGCGTTGAGCTCGATGATCATCGGTCCTTGGTCGCGATCAAGCACCAAGTCGGCGCCCAAATATCCCAAGCCGGTCATCTCATAACAAGCAGCCGCCAATTGCAGCAGCTTGTCCCAGTGCGGCACGATCAATTCGGCAAAAGTCTTGCGCGTATCCGGATGGTGCGCGACCGATTCGCCGTACTGCACCGCATGCAACGCGCGGCCTGTGGCAATATCGATGCCGACTCCGACCGCTCCCTGATGCAGATTCGCCTTGCCGTCGGATGCATGGGTGGTCAGCCGCAGCATCGACATGATGGGGTAGCCGCGAAAAACGATGATGCGGATATCGGGAATGCCTTCATAGCTGAAGTCGGAAAAAACCGGATCGAGTTGTATCAGCGATTCGATCATGACGGTATCGGGTTTGCCGCCCAGGCTATGCAATCCGCTCAAAATATTCGATACATGGCGTTCGATGTCCGCCAGTTGCATGGCGTCGCCGCTGGGTTTGAAATACAAGTTATGATCGTGCTCGGTGATCACCAGAATGCCCTTGCCGCCGCTACCCTTGACCGGTTTGATGACAAATTGGCTGTACGGCCGGAGGATTTCCTTCAACAGCCGGACGTCGTGCTGATACTGCACGGTGCCGAGCAATTTAGGCACGGTGATGCCCGCTTTCTGCGCCAGCAGTTTGGTTTTTAACTTGTCGTCGACCAGCGGATATAAATGGCGCGGGTTATAGCGCGAGATCAAACCAAAATTCCTTTGGTTCATGCCGATGATGCCGAAACTCCGCAGTTTCTTAGCGCTTGCCAGCAGCATTGCGTCGCTCCAAGGCGTGGAAACGGTACAACTCGGATAACCGGTAACCGGTGTATTGTCCGAGGATCAGGATCAACGCCAGATTGACCAGCATCAACTCGGGAAAATTGAACGTCAAATATTCGATCGTGCGGTTGGTCATGAAGATATACGCGATGACCGCCGTCAACAGGCTGCCGCCGCCCTGAATGAATACTTCGCGCGGTCCGTCTTCCTCCCACAGCACCGACATGCGCTCGATGGTCCAGGACAGGATGATCATCGGGAAGAACGTGACCGTCATGGCCTGATCGAGCCCGAGTTTGTTGCTGAGGATGCTGATGCTCGCCATGATGGCGATCACCACGATGATCACCGCCGAAATGCGCGCGACGAACAATAAATTCAAGCGCGATAAATAAGACCGGATCAATAATCCTGTGCCCACCACGGTGAGAAAAATGATGATGCCGGTGAGCAACGTGGTTTGGATCAACGCCATTGCAATCAGGATCGGCATGAACGTGCCGGACGTGCGGAGGCCGACCAGCAAGCGCATGATCACCACGATCAATGCGCCGATCGGCAGCAGCAAAATCATTTTGAACGCGTTCTGCTGTTCGATCGGCAGGCTGTAAATGGAAAAGTCGATGATGCCCGCTTGCTTGTTCATCCGGTCGTGCACCACCAGATCACGGGCGGAATAGACATTGCGGATAATGGAAAAGGATATTTGCGAGTTTTTACCGCCCACTACGTCCAGCAGGGATTCGTCGCCGCGCTGCCAGATCAGGAGTCTCTTCGGTTTGCCGCTTTTGCCGGTGTTCTGGTTGAACAGCAGCCATTCGTTACCGATATACACTTCGACAAAATTGCTGAGCGACTGTCTGCGCCGCCCGTCTTCCAGATACAAACCGCGCACGATGCGCGCACTGATGCCTTCCATCGCCAGCAAGTCGATGATCAAGTGGGTTTTGTAATCTTCACTGGACTGATCGTTGATCAACAGACTGAGGTTCTGGCTCGGCGCTTTGGAATTTAACGTGGTAATCAGTTCGCGCGTGAAGATTTCGGTGTTGGCGGAGCGGTTGCGCACCTGATCCAGCAACGTCGCCGCCGCGGTTTTAAGCACCTCGTCAAATTCCGGTTTTTCCAGTTCCGGCGGGAGGTCTACGGCCACGGGCGGGTGCGCAAGCCGGTCGATTTCATACATGCTCAGCCGGTAATAAGCCGTTTGCGGACCGGATGCAGTTCTTTTGCTCCATTGCGCGCGCCGTCCGGCCGGGGAAGGCATTTCGCTGAAGCTGTAATCGGAGGAAGCGAAATCCTCTTCCATGAAAACAACCGACGGTGTTTGCGGCGGCAGCGCGAACGAAACGATGACAGGATCGCCGCGCGCGACGAAATCAATACGCGCTTCGATGGTCCACAACGATTTTTTGTCGTCCGGCGAGAGCGGAAAACCGAGCGCGAAATGTTTGTACAAAGTCAAACCGATCCCGAATGCCAGGAGCAGAATGACCACGCTGTAGAGTCTCAGTTTGGCGTACATTATTTGACCGCCGCCGCTGCCGGGCTGTCGCTTTTAGCCGGAGCGGATTTTTTACTGACATCCACGACCGCCAGATCTTGCAGCAGGTTGCGTCCGATCAGCACTTGATGCTTGAAACGGCTGCGGTTTTCCAACGTGAAATTGATTTGCTCGTCGATATCGGCCAGCTGGATGCGCAGTTTCACGACCGGACGGCGCAACGCTTCCCTGTCGCCCAATTCCTTGACGCGCACATGGCCGCGTAAGCGCCGCGTCAGTTGGATTTTCTCACCGCTCTCCGGGTGGATCAGGTTGAATTTCACGAACGGTTTGCCGTCCCGTTCAAATTCGACGATATCCAGCGCACTCAGCGATGATGTAGGCGCGCCGGTGTCGATGCGCGCGCTGAACTCCAAGCCGGGCGGATCGAGATACACGTTTTCGATAGCGCCCAATACGGTTTTGGAATCCACCTTTGTCGCCGATCCTGGCGCGGATGCTTCCGCGCCGGCAGTATCGCAGGCGCAGATGTCAGCCGCCGGGGTGTTCGCATCTTTCGCGCGGGTGGAGTGCTGCTCCGCTTGATCTTTCTCCAGCGATTTCTTCAGTTCGACCAGTTCGGCAAACAGCGTGACCAATTCGGATTCGCGCGCGTTGATGCGGGCTTCACGCTCCGATAAGGTATCCGCTTGCGGATTGCAGGCGGACAGCATGAGGCAGGCGAGCGCCAGGATGGCGCATTTGCCGGTTGTTGCAGTAAAAAATAAAGCGATGTTTTTCATAACAGTGTCGTTTTCGGGTGCTATCTCAGCGCGGTGTTTGTCTATGTGTTGGTTTTACCGCGGACTGACCGGATTCGCCGTCGAAATATGGCTGCGGCATCCGGTAATTGAGTTTGGGTTATTTTAGATGAATCGGCAGCATTTGATTTTTGTAAGTGCACGCATAGCGGTGAATTTCCAGGCAATGTGACGTCACCGTGAATTGATAGCTGCCCGCTTTTTCATTGCGGGTATCGAACTTGAATTCAAACAGTCCGTTCTGATCGCTCGGATAGGATTGATCGGCTGCAACCGATCCGTCCGGGCGGGTCAGCTTGAAGTTAAGCAAGACATCCGGCGCGGGTTGTTCGTTGTAATCCACCCGGCCGCGCAGCACAATGGTTTCGCCGGTGGCGTACTGCGTTTGCGGATCGATCAGCACCGGTTGCGATATATGTGTGGCGAAAGCCTGCCCGGTAAATCCGGTTGCGATGATCAGCGCTGCCGTCAATAGCAGGTGTATTGTTTTAGTCATCATGATGAAGGGTGTCAATGCAAGTAACGAGTTAAATGAATTATCTTATTATTGTGACCGGAATCCGGTTCCGGATTGGCATACTATTTCTTGGGTGCAAAAAGGTCGGTGATAGTTCCTTCCGCCATTTCGGCGGCAAACAATACGGTTTCCGACAGTGTCGGATGGGGATGGATGGTCAGGCTGAGGTCCTGCATGTTCGCGCCCATCTCCAGCGCCAGCACCGTTTCGGCGATCAATTCACCGGCGTTGATGCCGGTCATGCCGGCACCGAGTATCCGGCGCGTGTTTTTATCCAGCAGCAGTTGCGTCAAGCCTTCCTCGCGCGCCATCGAAATCGCGCGGCCGCTGGCAGCCCACGGGAAGACGGCTTTTTCGTACTCGATGCCTTGCTTGATCGCTTCTTTCTCAGTCAATCCCATCCAGGCGATTTCCGGGTCGGTGTAAGCGACCGACGGAATGGTGCGCGCGTCGAAGGCGACTTTATGTCCGGCGATCACTTCGGCGGCCAGCTTGCCTTCGTACGTGGCTTTATGCGCCAGCATCGGTTCCCCGGCGATATCGCCGATGGCGAAAATGTGCGGCAGATTGGTGCGCATTTGCGCATCCACCGGGATAAAGCCGCGTTCGTTGACCTCGAGACCGATTTCCGCCGCACCGATTGTTCCCCCGTTCGGACGGCGTCCGACCGCCAGCAGAATACGGTCGTACGTTTGCGGCTGCGGCGCTTTGTCACTCTCAAAAGTGACGGTAAGCCCGGCTTCGGCGGCTTCTATTTGGGTGACTTTGGTTTTCAGATAAATCGCTTCATAGCGCTTGCTGATGCGGCGTTGCAACGGTTTGACCAGATCCGCATCGGCGCCCGGAATCAATTGATCCATCCACTCCACCACGCTGATTTTGCTGCCCAGCGCGGCATAAACCGTGGCCATTTCCAGACCGATGATGCCGCCGCCGATGATCAGCATGCGTTGCGGCACATCGCTCAGCGCCAGCGCACCGGTGGAATCGATCAAACGCGGATCGTCGTAAGGAAAACCGGGGATGCGTGTGACGCTGGAACCGGCGGCGATGATGCAATGCTCGAACGAAATCGTTTTCGATCCTTCCGCCGTTTCCACCAAAATCGAATGCGGCGTGGCAAATTTTCCGTTGCCGTGCACTACCTCGACTTTACGTTGCTTGGCGAGCGCTTTCAGTCCCTTGGTCAGCTTGGCGATGACCGATTCTTTCCAGCCGCGCAGCTTGCCGAGGTCGACTTGCGCTGTGCCGAATACAATGCCGTGCGCCGCCGCTTCGTCCGCGTCGGCGATGACTTTGGCCGCGTGCAGCAACGCTTTGGACGGAATGCAGCCGACATTCAGGCACACGCCGCCGAGCGCCGGATAACGTTCGATCAAGATGACTTTTTTGCCCAGATCGGCGGCGCGGAAAGCCGCGGTATAACCGCCCGGTCCCGCGCCGAGTACCACCACATCGGCGTGCATGTCGCTTGGTGCGACAGGCTGCGGAGATGCGGCGGGTGCTGGTGCAACAGGCGCAGCAGGTGCTTGTTCGTGTTTTTGAGTAGGCGCCGGCTCGGCAGATTGTTCTGCGATTGCCAAAGTGAGAATGACCGTGCCTTCCGACACTTTATCGCCGACCTTAACCTTGAGGTCTTGCACCACTCCGGCTTGCGGCGCGGGCACTTCCAGCGAAGCCTTGTCGGTTTCCAGCGTGATCAGCGAAGTTTCCTTCTCAACCTTATCGCCGGGCGCAACGAGCACTTCGATGACCGGAACATCCTTGAAATCGCCAATATCGGGAATTTTTATTTCAATAACTTGCGTCATAACATCCTTTGGCTGAAATGAGCGTGGGCTTATGCGCTATCGAACAGGTCGTGACAACGGGTTATTGCCGCAATTGGCCGTCGCCCAGCACGATGAATTTCTGGCTGGTCAATCCTTCCAGGCCAACCGGGCCGCGCGCGTGGATTTTGTCGGTTGAAATGCCGATCTCGGCACCCAGGCCGTATTCGAATCCGTCGGCAAAGCGCGTCGTGGTGTTGATCATCACCGAACTGGAATCGACTTCGCGCAGAAAACGGCGCGCGCGCGTGTAGTTTTCCGTGACGATGGCGTCGGTATGCTGCGAACCGTACTTGGTGATGTGATCGATCGCCTGATCTAATCCGTCGACAATGCGGATGCTGAGAATCGGCGCGAGATATTCCTCGTACCAATCCTGTTCGGTGGCTTCCTTGATCTGCGCAACGATACCGCGCGCCGCCGCGTCGCCGCGCAATTCAACGCCCTTGTCGAAATAAATCTTGCTCAACGCGGGCAGAATTTTCTCTGCGATACCGGCATGGATCAGCAATGTTTCCATCGTGTTGCAAGTGCCGTAGCGCTGCGTT
>JAFEEV010000256.1 GCA_018240935.1 Pseudomonadota bacterium | reverse complement strand
GCATCCCTAATCTCAACCGCTGCTCAGTATGAAGTTGACTTGGCTAAGAAGCTGGTTTCGACTAACGTTTTTAGTAATGTGCATGCATTGGGTCGTCAGGCCATGGATCACGATCAAATTCTGCGTGCATCCGAATTTTATGCGAGAAATGAAGATATCCTAAGTCAAATGGTGTCTCTGTTGCACCGGTGGGACTTGGGCTTGGCCGATGTACGTGTGGAGAAGCACACGGTAACTCGGGAAAACGGCGAGATCGAAGAGATTCACATCCCTTTCGGTATTCACCGTATTGGCGAAAAAGAACATCCGCTTATGTTTCTGCACGAATCCAGTGGTACACAGGGTGCGTATATCCTACTTTCTCGAGTTTTGCCAGCACTGCAAAACGGCGGCTTGGTCATTATCGATGAACTCGAAGCAGACTTGCACCCACACATGTTGACGCCGATCTTGGATTTGTTTTTCTCCCCTAGAACGAATCCGCACAATGCACAAATCATTTTTACCTGTCACTCTATTGAAGTGCTGAGTCTTCTACATAAAGCTCAAGTGGTATTAGTGGAAAAGAATGGCAACTGCGAAAGTGATGCGTGGCGGCTTGATAGCGTCAAGGGGGTGCGTGCTGATGACAACCTCTACGCCAAATACATGGCTGGTGCCTATGGTGCCATCCCTCAGCTATGAGAGATCGAGATGGTCGTAAAACAGCGTCAAGTTCGTAGAACCTTATTGATTGTTGGTGAAGGAGATTCGGAGGAGGCTTTTCTCAAGCATTTGCGCAATCTTTATTGTTCCAGTGGTGCCGGAGTTACTGTCACGGTGCGTAATGCACATGGGAAAGGACCGGATAATGTTATAACCCATACTGTCAGGCAAACGAGAATCGCCAGCTACGACAGGCGCGTTGCTCTTCTGGATACAGATATTCCATGGACAGAAGAGCTGGAGAAGAAAGCACAGAACGCTAAGATTTATATGGTTGGCTCCAAACCGTGTTTTGAAGGGCTATTATTGTCTATCCTTGGAATGAGCGTTCCTTCACAATCTGGAGAATGTAAAAAAGTGATCGCACAAACCCTTGGATTTGACCTAACTGAAAGACAAAGCTATATAAATCAGTTTTCCAAAACGATACTTGATTCTGCAAGGGTCAAGATTCCTGAATTGAATCAGCTGATCAATTTTTTTGAAGGAAATTGGCAATTTAAGTGAGGAATTAAAGATGCTAAGGAAGTTCTGGAAAAGGTAGCGACGACGGTCAGGCAAGGCGAAATCAGGCGAATAAGCTCAGTTTACAAGGTGTAAATGAGCATTTTGAGTCTGATTCCAACACAGCATGACCGAGCGAAGTAGTTTTTCAGAGCTTCCCTAAAGGATAAGTCAGAACTACAAGCTTGCGTACCCAACGGAATTTCGCCGATATCTGGTGGAGATGATGTATCAGGTAAAAGTCCCAAGTATTCCTCCAAAAAATTTTGCTGCCAGGAATTTTGTGTCGAGTAGCGCTCTTTTCAGTTTTAACGAGCAGGAAGCGCGAATAAATCGGATATTGAGTTAATTCCGTCCGGATAGACTACAACGTCTGCCGCTGCGTAAAGTCTTTTAGGCGGAATCCGAGCAGCCAGAGGGCGGCGAAATAGCTGATTGCACCGGCTAACACGACACCGCTGAGTTGCGTTGCGCGGGACAGTGCCGAGCCGGTCAGCCATGAAGCATCGCTTCCCGCCGCAAACCATAACACAACGCCCATTGCCGCCAGCGCCAGCAGTATTTTGACAAAGAAAAACAGCCAGCCGGGTTGCGGCTGGTAAATTGCTTGCTTGCGCAATTGGTAAAACAGCAATCCCGCGTTAAGGCAGGCACCGAGCCCGATGGCTAGCGCCAATCCGGCGTGCTGGAGCGGCGTGATAAAGGCGAGGTTCATCAGTTGCGTGGCGATTAGCGTGATGATGGCGATTTTGACCGGTGTTTTGATGTTCTGGCGGGCGTAGAATCCGGGGGCAAGCACTTTTACCAGGATGATGCCGAGCAAGCCGACGCTGTAAGCGACCAGGGCTTCGCGCGTCATCCATACGTCGTGTTGGCTGAATGCGCCGTGATGAAACAGCGTGGTGATCAGCGGCACCGATAGTAAGGCCAGCGCCAATGCGGCCGGTAGCGTCAACAGCATGGTCATACGCAAACCCCAATCGAGCAGGCGGGAATATTCGTCGTTGCTGTTGTTGCTGTAGTGTTTTGCGAGCGACGGCAGCAGGATGGTGCCGAGCGCAACACCGAGCAGGCCGGCGGGAAATTCCATCAGCCGGTCGGCGTAATACAGCCAGGAGACGCTGCCGGTCACCAGCAGTGAGGCGAAAATCGTGTTGATCAGCAGACTGAGTTGGCTGACCGAGACGCCGAAAATGGCCGGTCCCATCAGTTTGATCACACGCCACGCGCCGGTGTCGGGATTTTTGAAACGGATGCGCGGCATCAGTTTGAGCCGCAACAGATACGGAACTTGAAACGCCAGTTGCAAGATGCCACCGATAAAAACCGCCCAAGCCAGCGCCAGAACCGGCGGATCGATGAGCGGCGTCAGCCATAACGCGCAACCGATGAACGCGATGTTCAGCAGCGCCGGGGTCACGGCGGGCACGTTGAATTTGCCGTAGGTGTTGAGAATCCCTCCGGCCAGTGCCACCAGCGAGATGAACAAAATATACGGAAAGGTGATTTGCAGCAGTTGCACGGTGAGCTTGAATTTATCCGGATCGGCTGAGAACCCCGGCGCGCTGACATAAATGATCAGCGGCGCAGCGACTATACCGGCCAGCGAAATGAAAAACAGCGTGACGCCCAATAGCATCGTGATGTGATCGATCAGGCTACGGGTTTCTTCCGGGGTGCGGGTATTTTTATATTCTGCGAGAATCGGCACGAACGCCTGCGAAAACGCACCTTCGGCAAACATCCGCCGCAGCAGGTTCGGGATGCGGAAAGCGACAAAGAACGCGTCGGTTTCCATGCCCGCGCCAAAAATCCGCGCGATGATGATGTCGCGCAGGAAGCCGAGTATGCGCGATATGAAAGTCATGCTGCTGACCGCAGCGAGCGCTTTAAGTAGATTCAATGGTGTTTTACGTTCAGGGTATTCGCGTGATCAATGGTGGTGGCGGGAAATTGCGCGGCCCGGATTTTTCGATCCGGGCAGGTTGGTTGGAAAATTCAGTCAGCTAACCAGTCTGTTCAATTTCGTCGCAGTCAACAGACAGGGATGTCTGTTTGACGGCAGTTTAGAACATACAAGCGACTTTCTTCAGCAAGCCTTCTTCTTCCCAATTCCATTGCAAGCAGTACTCCGCGCCGCGTTGCGGGTTTTTTACTTCCGCATCGATTTTCGTTTGTCCGGTGATCACGGGCGGCAGCAGCGCTTCTTCTTTGCCGTTCCGGATGCAGAAGAAACGGGCGGTTGCAACGGCGCGTCCCGAAGGCAGTTCGACGGTCAGATGCAAGCGCTGGGTATCGTCGTCGACGACATGCGATAGTATGCCTTCGTTCTGCGTGAATGCGCCTTCGCATTGATACGTGAGGGTTAAATCGGTACCGTTAATGACTTTCAATTCCGGCGGGAATTTCATGCAGACTTGGTAGCTGTCGTTGTCTTTCCGTTGTTCCGCCGGATCGCCGTTATTGATGCGGAAATTGCTGATGCTGCCGATGGCGCGGATATTTCTGAACCAGTATTCCGAATTATCGGCATGACAGGCGGTGGTCATTTGCATTTGCGTCAAGGTTGCTTTTTTTCCGCAGGTATCGTGCACCGTCAGTATTTTTGTTAAATCCGCGATGGAAAATGCAAATTTGTTTTGCCGGATTTGATCGAAAATCAGCAGCGCGGCGCAGATGGCGACGATCAGTCCGATCGCGATGAAATTCGTCAGCAGGGCAACCAAAGCACCAAACACAAGAATCGCGGCATTGATGTAAAAAATAAGCTGGTTGGATTTGTCAAACATTCGGAGCTCCTTAATTAGCAGGCATTTTTTTATAATAATTTTGAAGCGCTGAGTTTATCAGAGAGGCGCATGCAACAAAAGCAACCTGGGGCAGATTGATGCCGGGCGATAGCAAGGACGCCCGCGGGGATTGCCGGCCGTTTTGTTCGAGCGCAGCCAGCGCCGGCCGGGCTGAACGCAAAGAAACAAACGACTTCGCGCCGATTTGGCGCTATCATTCGCGTTTGCAGTTATGATCAATTTTTTGTGGAGAACATAGATGTCGAAAAAATCAATGAAGCCGGTTTCACTGGCGGTTGGAACAGCATTGGTAACCAGCCTGGCTGCCGCTAATCTCGCGGCTGATACTGCTGCCAATCCATTTGCCATGAATGAGTTATCCGGCGGTTACATGCAACTGGCCGATGCCAGCGATGCCAATAAACCGGCGCAAGACGGCGGTAAGGATGCCAAGCAAAATATGGAAGGCAAATGCGGAGAAGGTAAATGTGGCGGCAAAAAAGAGATGAAACAAAACATGGAAGGCAAATGCGGCGGCAAGAAAGCCGAGCAAGAAGGTAAATGCGGTGAAGGTAAGTGCGGCTCCAATAAGAAGTAATCCGCGCAACCCATGAGCAGACAACATTATCCTGTTCATGGCGCTGGTTTGGGTCTGCGGCGTTCGCATCTCGGCTCGCTGGCGGATCAAACCACGCATCCGGTGAATTTCTGGGAAGTGGCTCCGGAAAACTGGATCGGGGTCGGCGGGCGCTACGGAAAACAGTTGCGCGAGCTGACCGAAAAGTTTCCTTTTATTTGTCATGGACTATCGCTTTCGATCGGCGGCCCGTCGCCGCTGGACGAAGCCTTTCTGCAGCGCCTGAAGCGTTTTCTGCGCGAGCATCAAATCCGCTATTACAGCGAACATCTGAGTTATTGCAGCGACGACGGGCATTTGTACGATCTGCTGCCGATTCCGTTTACCGCGGAGGCGGTGCACTATGTGGCGGAGCGCATCCGGCGGGTGCAGGATATTCTGGAACGGCGCATCGCACTGGAAAATGTTTCTTACTATGCGGCACCCGGTCAAGAGATGGCGGAAATCGATTTTATCAACGCCGTGCTGCACGAAGCGGATTGCGACTTGCTGCTGGATGTCAATAATATTTATGTCAACAGCGTCAACCATCGTTACGATGCCGAAGCGTTTCTTAAACAACTGCCCGCGGCGCGCATTCGCTATATTCATATCGCCGGGCATTACCGGGAAGCGGACGATTTAATCGTCGATACGCACGGCGCGGACGTCGTCGATCCGGTCTGGCGATTGCTGGAAAAAACGTACCGGCATTTCGGCGTTATTCCGACGCTGCTG
>JAFEEV010000255.1 GCA_018240935.1 Pseudomonadota bacterium | reverse complement strand
GCCGAGCTGCGGCACATAACCGACTGCGTTCGGTCTTAACCGGCCGGCCGGCGCATCGTGCAACCGGATACTGCCGGCAATCACCGGGTGCACGCCGAGCATGACTTTAAGCAGCGTGGTTTTGCCGCAGGCGGTGGGTCCTACAATGCCGGTAAACCGGCCGGCGCCGATTTCCAGTGAAAGACCGGCGAAGAGGATGCTTCGTTCGTAACCGGCGGTAACATCGCTCAGTTTGACCGCAGGATTGGATGGCATGCTAAAACCCGATATTGCCGGTATCGACCTTCGCCATGCAATCCGGATTGCCGCCCAGCGCTTCCGTCATGATCGCCACATTTCCGGCCATCATGCCGATGAAAGAATGATGCGGAGGCGCAGGTAATTCGTCGTCGGAAAGTTGATCGACGAATTTGACGTTCGCTTCGCGCGCGATTTGCTCCATCACTTTACTGGGAAAAACTTCCGAACCGAAAATCGCGGGCACGCCGGTTTTCTTGATTTGCTTAATGATGTTCATCACTTCCCGCGGCCCCGGCTCGGCGAAATCGGCAGGCTGCACGGCCGCAATCACGGTCATACCGTAGCGCGGCGCGAAATATGCAAAGGAATCGTGATAAGTGACCAGCTTGCGATTCTCTTCGGGAATGGTCCCGACACAGGCAAAAATCGCCCGATCCAATTGTTGCAGCTTGCCGAGATAGATTGCCGCATTCGCCCGGTAAGCCGCCTCATTGGCCGGATCCAAAGCGGCAAGCTGATCGCGGATGATTTCCGCATACCGCATCGCCCATTCAATATCGAGCCACACATGCGGATTGGGATGGCCGTGTTCGCGCGGAAAACTGAAATCATAGCGCCAGTCTTCCTCTTTCAGCGCACGGTTTCCCAATTGCAAAACCGGTGTTGCCGCTTTCTTGACCTTCTGCGCCAGTTTTAACGTGGGCAATTCCAGGTCGAGACCGTTCATAACGATCAAATCCGCCGCTTGCAGCGTTTTTATGTCGGAAGGAATCGGTTCGAAAGTATGCGAATCGGCGCCATCGGGGACGATTCCGGTGACTTTGATATGGATCCCGCCGATGTTACGCACCATATTGGTGATCGGGGAAACCGTCGTCACGACATTCGGCTTTGCACTGCCCTCTGCAGCCAGCAACGAATGATGAAAAAAAAGAGCCAATGCATATAACAGCATCGCTGCGCTGCTCATAAATATTTTCATAATGCGCCTGATTTCAACAAGAAAATCGATTTCATTCTACCTCATCTCCGGTATTTCATTGGTTTGAGCGGATCAATCCGCAATCCGAACTAAAACGCGTATCGATGGCGATAACAATACGTGTTGATACCTATTTCGTATGAAAAGAAAATAGTTTATCATACTGATGTAAGATTTTTCCTTCCTTTGATGTAAGAAATTCAATTAGGCGCTAAGTATATAGATTAGATAAACTTAATCCAAAACACAAAAATAAAATATGTGCGTTGTTAAAAATCTATCTGCAAAAAAATGGCAAAACGCACTGCATCACTATGGTTGACGTTCATAAGCTGCATACAGTTTCTATTCATCTGGCCGCCACTGCCCGCAATCGCGGCGGGCGTGCCGACACTGAAGGAAATGATTGTGCGCCCCAATTCCCGGGTATTGATCGGCAGTGCCGATTCCGCCAATGAAGGCACGGTGCTCAAGCAGCAACTCGATCTGCGCACCGTTTACCGTCCCGGCGAGTTGCTGGAGACCGTGCCGGGCTTGGTGGTCACGCAGCATAGCGGCGAAGGTAAAGCCAATCAGTATTTCTTGCGCGGCTTCAATCTCGATCACGGCACGGACTTACGGATTACCGTCGACGGCATGCTGGTCAACCAGCGTTCGCACGGTCATGGCCAAGGCTGGGCGGATACCAATTTCATCATTCCCGAATTGATCAGCAGCATACAGTACTTGAAAGGGCCGTATTACGCAGAACAAGGCGATTTTTCCTCGGCAGGCGCCGCCAGCCTGGGTTACGTCAATACGCTGCCGAAAGGTATTGCCAGCTACGGTTTGGGGGAGCAAGGCTTCATGCGCGGATTGGCGGCGAAATCGTATAAAGCGGGCGGCGGCAACATTTTGTATGCGCTGGAATTGCTCACCAAGGATGGCCCATGGATCAAACACGAAGATTTCAAGAAATTCAACGCGATGCTGCGCTACAGTCAGGATAGCGGCCCCACCAAGTTCAATGTCACGGCGATGGGTTACGGCGGCAAATGGAATTCCACCGACCAGATTCCGCTACGGGCGGTTGCCAGCGGCTTGATTCCCCGGCTCGGCGCCATCGATCCGAGCGACGGCGGCAAGGCGCACCGTTTCAGTCTGTCCGGCGCGCTGGAGCATGCCGGCCGCTTCGGCAAAACGCAATTGAATCTGTACACCCTGCATACCAACCTGGCGTTATTCTCGAATTTCACCTACTTCCTGAACGATCCCGTAAACGGCGACCAATTCTCGCAGTTCGACAAGCGCTTTCAGTCGGCGATGAATCTGAGTCAAGCCTGGGTCAACGACATCGGCGGTTTCGAGGTTGAAAATACCGCAGGGGTCCAGTTTCAGAACGATATCATCGACAACGGATTGTTGAGCACCCGGCAGCGCCGGACATTGTCCACCACCCGCAAAGATCATATCAATCAGAACAGCATCGGCATTTATTATCAGAACAGCATCCAGTGGCTGGAGAAATTCCGCAGCGTGGCGGGCGTGCGTTCGGATTTTTACTGGTTCGATGTCAGCAGCAATCTCAGCGCAAATTCGGGCAGCCGTTACGACAGCATGACCAATCCCAAGCTGAGTTTGATTTTCGGGCCCTGGCAGCAAACCGAATTTTATTTTAACTACGGCGGCGGCTTTCACAGTAACGATGCGCGCGGCACCACATCCACCGTCGACCCCAAATCCGGTGATCCGATTCAGCCCGTCAGCCCGCTGGTGCGCTCAACCGGCTACGAAGTTGGCGTAAGAACCGGGATTCTGCCCGGTCTACAGGCCTCGTTGGCGATATTCCGTCTGGATATAGCCTCGGAGCTCCTGTTCGTCGGCGACGCCGGCACGACGGAAGCTACCCGTCCGAGCAAACGGGAAGGGTTTGAAGCTTCGCTGTTCTACAAACCTAACGATTGGCTGACGGTCGATGTCGATTATGCGCTCGCGCGGGCGCGTTTCAGCGATTCCGATCCGGCCGGCGATCATATACCCGGCGCAATCCGGGGAGTAGGCAAGCTGGCGGTTACCGTGGACGGCGCCGGTCCGTTTTTCGGCAATCTGCAAATGCGTTATTTCGGCAAACGCTCGTTGATCGAAGACAACAGCGTGCAATCCGGTCACACCGTAACGCTGAACGGCCAGATCGGCTACAAAATCGGCAAGAATGTGCGCATGACATTGCAAGGCTTCAATCTACTGAATACGCACGCGCACGCGATCGATTACTATTACACATCCCGGCTGCCCGGCGAGCCTGCCGCCGGTGTCAGCGATGTGCATTTCCATCCGATTGAAAGCCGCTCGCTGCGCGTCAATTGGATCGCGAATTTTTAACCGGCGCAACCGTGCGAATTTGCCGTTGCGGCAAGAAAAAGACGATTATTTTCATCAAACGTTACCGAAGACAGTCGGTGGGAGGAGTTATGGAACGGTTTACTATTTCAATGGATGATCAGCTGTTCAAGCAGTTCGATGAAGTTGCCCAGGCGCGCGGTTACTACAACCGCTCCGAAGCGATCCGCGATCTTATCCGCGAATATCTGGAAGCTTCCCGGCTGCAAAAGGACAACAAAGGCTTTTGTATTGCGACGCTGAGCTATATCTATAATCACCATGAACGGGATTTGGCCGGTCAGGTGACCTCGGCGCATCACCAGCACCATGATCTGACCCTATCGAGCATGCAT
>JAFEEV010000254.1 GCA_018240935.1 Pseudomonadota bacterium | reverse complement strand
CGGCGTAACTTGAGCGAAGCCAAACTGACACTGAAACAAATGGTGACGTCATTGATCACCAATATCGAGGAGCTCAGTGATACGACCGGAGAGTATCAGACAAAGCTGGAACAATATTCCGACAAGATCAGCAAAACGGATGACATCAAAGAACTTAATCAGCTGCTGGTGCAACTTATGGAAGAAACCAAGCAGATGCAAAAAAGCGCACTGAATTACCGCAATGACTTTCTTGCGGCGCGCGCCGAAGTCAGCATGGCGCAAGACAAAATCAATCAACTTGAAACCGAATTGCAAGAAATGGGGGATAAGGTTCATGAGGACCATCTGACGGGCATATTGAACCGGCGCGGTTTGGATAGCGCCTTCGAACGCGAAACTTCCCGCTCGATACGCCATAAGACCCCTTTGTGTTTTGCTTTGCTGGATATCGATAATTTCAAACAGTTAAATGATACGCACGGCCATAAAGTGGGGGATGATGCGTTGGTTTATCTGGTTGAATCCGTTAAGGATACAACGCGTCCCGAAGACGTCGTGTCGCGCTATGGCGGCGAGGAATTCGTAGTTTTATTGCCCAATACAAGTCTAGAAGAAGCTGTTCAAATTTTGTCCAGGATACGGCGGAATCTGACCAAGAAGTTTTTTTTACACGAGAATAAACGCTTGCTGATTACCTTTAGCGCCGGTGTTGCACAGTTGCGCGCAGGAGAATCGCAGGAAAGCGTTTTTAAGCGTGCGGATGAAGCCATGTATCGTGCAAAGAAAGGTGGTAAGAATCAGATTCTTATCGCTGAATAATTTCTTCAACTTCTTGTTAGGAAGTTCTGAAAAAGGTAGCGGGCAATGGTCAGGCAAGGCAAAATCAGGCGAAAAAGCGCAGTTTACAAAAGGTAAATGAGCATTTTGAACCCGATTTTAACGCAGCATGAACACGCGCAGTAGTTTTCCGAGCTTCCTTAGTAAATAGTTACATTCTTTTGGTCGGTAAATAGCACCGATTTCCCTTTTTATTCATCCAATCCATTCGCAGACTGCTCTGTTACTGTTGTCAACATGGCAGTCTAATCGGAATGGGTTCTCCTTCGCAATCCAACGAATTATCTCCCGAACTGGTTTAGTCTGCACTGAATGATGTCAATTGAGGAGAATAGCAATGCAAGAAGCTATTAAACAAAAACAGAAAAGAATGCTGAGATTGGTTAAATCGACAAATGCTATTAAAAGCGAGCAGAAACCTATGATTGATTCTGAAGACTATTATAAGCAAGTAGAGCGTTATGCTGAGCAGATTCGCAAAACAAGTAACGCGGATGAGATCATCGGGATTCTTGATATCGTTTTGTCGGAAACACGGGGACTGAGATTTAGTGATGAAGTTTTTGCAGCGCAGGAACAAGTAAAAGTTGCGGAACAGAAGATTGAGTCACTGAAGAGTGAATTAGAGCAACTACGCGAGCTTGTGCAAACGGATCAGATGACCGGCGCGTTTAATCGACGTGGTTTAGAGGATATTTTCAAACGTGAGGCGGCGCGCGCGGATCGTAATGCGCAATCCTTGGGTGTGATTCTGGTTGATCTGGATAACTTCAAACAGATCAATGATAACTTGGGTCATCAATACGGCGATAGTGTGCTGATCAATTTGGTGGCGGTTGCCAAAGAAACGCTGCGGCCTTCCGATATTGTTGCGCGATTCGGTGGAGAAGAGTTCGTGATCTTGTTGCCTGATGTGGAAATGCAAGATGCGCTGACGATTATTCAGCGGATACAAAACAATTTGACAAAAAGCTTCTCGATCCAATCGGATAATCAAACATTGCCAATAACCTTTAGCGCAGGTGTCGCGCTGCGGTCATTCGGTGAACATCAAAATTCAGTGCTAAGCCGTGCAGATAAAGCACTTTATCAGGCGAAGCGCACAGGAAAGAATCGAGCAATTCCTGCTCTGATCTAGTCGGGTTAAACAAAAACTTTTTTGATTGAATGCTCTGCGGCCGCCAAATAGGGTTTTTGATCGGTGGTGCTCATGAGTCATAAAAATACTTAAGAAACACGCGATGAAGCCGATGAATTGAAACTTTTGTTTCTGAAGATGAATTAACGCGGGGGAATAAATGGAAGGTTTTTTTCTTGGGCGCCAGCCAATTCTAGATCGTAATCAAAATCTTGTTGCATTTGAGTTACTGTTTAGACAAGAAGAAACTGAAGAATCGGTCAGTATAAAAAACGATTTATCCGCATCGGCGAATGTCATTATCAATGCTTATTGCCAGCTGGGAATCCAGAATGTGCTTGGTAAGCAGCGCGGCTTCATCAATGCAAATCCAGAATTGGTGATGAGTGACATTATCAGTCTATTGCCCAGTAAGCATGTCGTGCTGGAAATAAAAGAAACGGCGACGGTGACGGAAGAATTCATGCAGCGCTGTAACGAGTTAAAGCAAAAAGGCTATCAGTTTGCACTGGATAATATTGTGGAAATGAATAGCAAGGTGGAGCAGTTGCTTCCCGTCGTCAGTGTTGTGAAGGTGGATGTGCTTGCACTGGAACAAAATGCGCTTGCGAAGCTGGTAGCCGAATTGAATCGTTGGCCGGTATTGCTGCTGGCATTAAAAGTGGAAAGCCGGGAGCAAGAGAAGTATTGCATGCAATTAGGTTTCCAAATGTTCCAAGGCTATTATTTCGCAAGGCCCGAGGTGCTGTCAGTAAAACGCGCCGATCCGGGAAAGCTTTCGCTGCTGAAACTATTGACACTGGTCATGGGAGATAGCGATATCGAAGAGCTGGAACGGGAATTTAAACATCAACCCGGTTTGAGCTATAACCTGATGCGCATGGTGAATTCCGTTGCCAGCGGTTTGCCGCAAAAAATCAATTCCATTAAACATGCCATCATGATCTTGGGCCGTAAGCAGCTGCAGCGATGGATACAACTGCTGCTTTATACCGCCAATCAGTCCGACGATAGTATGTCAAATGCATTAATGCAGACTGCGGCGGCACGTGGAAAATTAATGGAATTAATTGCAACGGCGGAACGGCCCCATGACAAAAACCACCAGGAAAGAGCTTTTATGGTGGGGATTTTATCTTTGCTGGATGTATTGCTCGGTATTGAGATGCAGCAAATTGTTGATAAATTGGGTATTCCAGACGACATGAGTCAGGCTTTATTGACCCGGGAAGGTCGTTTGGGCCAGGAATTGAATTTAGTCGAAGCGAACGAGAAAGGTGAGGTTGGCGCAATTCAATCGATGCTGACCGAATTGGGTTTTTTAAGCCTGAGCGAATTAGCGGATATTGAGATACAAGCCATTGCATGGGCGAACCGGATCGGCGAATCGGCGAATTGATTGAGAATCTATTTCAACCAATATAAGCGAAAAAATCTGGGTTGCTGATTTCTATGTGAATTGTGTCGCAGTTTTTACTTTTGTGAACTAAAGTTATTTTGTGCTATGTCGTTAAGATACTGAGTATAAATGACTTTGCGATGAAGCGAGAACTCTGACATGCGTTTAACGTAGCCCACCTCTAAAGCTTTTATCTGCAGGGTATGTGAGTGATCAGAGCGATATAAGTTGTAGTTTTTCTGGGTCGAAGGATTAGTTTCAAAAACTCTGATCAAGACAAAGCGCCAAGGAGATGATTATGGCTGAGACGCAAGCAGCTGGCGGTGAGAGCGGTAATTACACTGCACAGGAGATGGAACAAGATGATGGATTGTGCACTGCTGAAGCTGATGAATACTTTATGAACATTAAAGGAGAATTGAATCAGGTCGATCGGCTTGTGAGTGATGCAGTAAATAATCTGGTTGTCAGTTTCAAATATATCAGCAAGTTAACCAAGTCTCATCACGATATGGTTTTGGCAATTGAGAAAATGGCAGCTCCGGAGGGGAGCAAACCCATACTGAATCTCTTAGAGAAGCAGATGGTGGTTGCCGACAAGATAGAGCAGGAACTGGAAATGGCAATCACTTCATTACAGTTTGGTGATCTGGTGACGCAATTACTCGCACATACTGCTGGTCAAGTGGAAGCACTGAATATCGAATTGCAACGCATCGATCGAAAAGGAAGCTGGAAAGAAAATGCAGGAAAGAATGCATTTGATGCAATGCAAGAAGGAATTTCTAAGGCAGTGGGGATGGCAAAAACTAAAAGTAAAAGAAAGCCGGTAGTACAACAAGGTATGCAGATGGGTGATATTGAGCTTTTCTAGCCGCATTGCCTGGTATGCATATTTCTATCAAATGAACGAATAATATAGGTAAGAGGAGTAAGGTAAATGGCTAAGACAATACTTGCAGTGGATGATTCAGCTTCCATCCGGCAAATGGTTGCTTTTACGCTAAAAGGAGCCGGATATGAAGTCATTCAAGCAGTAGATGGGCAGGATGCTCTAGATAAAGCTAATTATCATCAGGTTAATTTGGTGTTGACTGATATCAATATGCCGCGCATGGATGGGCTGAAATTACTTGAATTACTCCGCAAGCTGGCGCATTACAAGAATATTCCTATATTGATTCTAACGACTGAGTCCGGTGATGAAATTAAAGCAAAAGGCAGAGCGGCGGGCGCTACCGGCTGGCTGGTAAAGCCATTCGATCCAAAGCGATTGCTGGAAGTAATCGGTAAGGTTATTGGTTAGATATCGCTGTAACCCGTTGGATGCATGGGTTGTGTATGACTAATTTTGTTTCGAAGAGTGAGTATCTATTCTTGCCTTTTGTTTATTGCTCATTTCTTTAGGGTGCTTGCCTAATAACTCAACGTAAAACAAGGTTACCTATGAGTACAGATCTCGAACAGTTTTATGAAATTTTTTTTGAAGAATCCTCAGAGTTACTTGCGGATATGGAAGCATGCTTGCTGAGGCTCGATGTAAATTCGCCAGATTTGGAAGATTTAAACGCTATATTCCGTGCGGCACATTCTATCAAGGGTGGAGCGGGCACTTTTGGTTTTACAGATATGACGGAGATGACGCATATGTTGGAGACATTGCTGGATAGATTGCGCAAAGGGGAACTCGCAGTTCGCAGTGAGATGGTAGATGCTTTTTTGAGAGCAGGGGATGTCATTAAAGCGCAATTGGCTGGGCATCGTGGAGAGGGCGAAGCAGATCCGGCGGTTGCAGCTGAGGTGTGTGAAGAGTTGAAGAGGCTCAGTGATGAAACACAAAATCAGTTGCCCGACGAAGCGATAGCTGCTGCAAATATTAAGCTTGGTGCGGCAACCGTAGAAGCCGATGTGAGTCATGATGCTGAAGTTGCCGTTAATGTGCCAACGAAAGATGTTTCACCGAAGCAACCGTATTGTATTGAGTTTTCCGGCGCAGGTCTGGGTGATGCCGCCATAGAAAACTTATTCACTAATCTGAAGCGTCTGGGTGATCTTGAAGAGCAGTCACCAGCTGATAAAAGTGGCCGCTTTAAGTTAAGGCTCTCGACAGGCAGTAGTGAAGAAGATATTTGGGAAACATTGGCATTTGTTGTCGATCCAGCAAACCTGAAAATTGAAGCAGAAACAAATCGTTTTACGGAAACTGCCGAGACTGAAGAAAATGTCTCAGATGATGTCAGCAGTACCACCGATCATCTCAGTCATGAAGATGAGCTTTCAATGGCTGAGTTACCGCCGGCGCCGGGTTACGGTTTCTTTCCCGGCGCTCCTGCTGCGCCAAAAGAACTCGATGGTTCTGAATCGCAAATGAGCTCCGGGCAACAACAGATTGTTCAAGGCAGCAAGAATGAAGCGCAAAGTACAGTGAATAAGCCTGCGAGCAAGGCAGGTGCTGCTGCTGCCGCTTCGACTAATGAAACTTCGTCAATACGCGTCAGCATAGAGAAGGTTGATCAAATGATTAACCTTGTTGGTGAATTAGTTATAACTCAAGCAATGCTTGCGCAAACAGCTTCGCAACTCGATCCGGTTATTTTTGAGAAACTGCTGAGCGGAATGAGTCAATTGGAAAGAAATACGCGAGATTTGCAAGAGTCTGTAATGTCGATCCGAATGATGCCGATCAGTTTTGTGTTTAGCCGATACCCGCGGGTTGTGCGTGATTTGGCAGCGAAATTAAATAAGCGCGTTGAACTGAAAACCGTTGGTGAAAACACAGAACTCGATAAAGGCTTGATCGAGAAAATTGCCGATCCGTTGACACACTTGGTGAGAAATAGTCTTGATCATGGTATCGAAGTGGCCGAAAAACGTGTTGCGGCGGGTAAACCTGCGCAAGGCACGATCACATTACGTGCTTTTCATCAGGGAGGCAGTATCGTAATTGAGGTCAGTGACGACGGCGCCGGTTTGAATCGTGGAAAAATTCTTGCCAAAGCCAAGGAACGGGGATTACCGGTTACTGATGGAATGTCCGATCAAGAAGTTTGGTTACTGATATTTGAAGCAGGTTTCTCTACTGCGGAGACAGTTACTGATGTTTCTGGCCGCGGTGTAGGCATGGATGTTGTAAAACGTAATATTCAAAGTATGGGGGGGCGGATTGATATTGAGTCGGCACTCGGCGTAGGTACACGTATATCGATCCGATTGCCGTTAACGCTGGCAATTCTTGATGGATTGTCAGTGGCGGTCGGGGATCAAATGTTTATTGTGCCGCTCAACTACATTATCGAATCAATGCAACCTACCGCTGCCGATATTAAAACGGTCAGCGGTCACGGACGGGTAGTGCAGGTGCGCGGCGAGTATCTACCTGTGATTGCATTACATGAAGTTTTCAACTTGCATCCCAATGTGACCGCAGTGCACGAAGGAATTCTGGTTATTCTTGAAGCTGAAGGCCATAAAGCAGCATTATTTGTGGATGATTTAATTGGCCAGCATCAAGTGGTGATTAAAAGTCTGGAAAGTAATTATCGTAGAGTACAAGGTGTCTCAGGCGCGACTAT